>JAUVSF010000142.1 GCA_030597245.1 Acidobacteriota bacterium | reverse complement strand
GTTTACGCGGAAAAGCCTCGAAGGGCGTGAGGTTACAGTTGACTTCGGCGAAGAGAGAACCGACTCCCATGGCCGGCAGTTGGTGTATCTTTTTCTGCCGGACGGCACGCTCTTCAATGCGCAGCTCATCAAACTGGGTTACGCCTTCGCCTATACCCGATTTCCCTTCAAGTTCAGGCTCAAATTCCTCGCCCATGAAGATACGGCCCGTCAGCAGGGAAAAGGAATGTGGGCCCGATCGGTTTGGATCGAACCAGGTCTCGTTTTCCACGGCAACCGGAGCAGTCGTGTGTATCACGCACCCAGGTGCGAGCACTACGATTGTGCAAACTGTACGATTGAGCTGGAATCAAGGGTAAAGGCCGAGTCGGAAGGTTTCAGACCTCACGCAAGGTGTGTGCTTTCGGTACATTGAGACTTTGGCCGCAAAGTAAGACATGCTTCCTAGCTTGTCATGACTGCCTATAAGGCGACCTGTAGTCTTTGGTGCCCCTGGTGACTGGGTGGAACATCCCACCGCGGAAGAAAACTACCGAGGCGTTTCCCAGCTCCCAGAGATGCGCGGGAGCTAAAGCACCCGCCTCCGCATGATCGGCAAACCGCACGGCTCAACACGCATGCGGAGGCACGACCTTTCCTTAGTGACGGCGTAGCTCGGGTAGCGAAGCCGCAAGGCCGTGCGCATCACCTGAGCAAATGCGCAATTCGAAAAGACCGATCCATCACCGGCGGCTAGATACAAAAACAACTCCACCCGACAGGGCGCCTAAGATGCCGCCGAAATTCGTTGTTCGAAAACCTCCTGCGGTTTTCGAACCCTAAATGTCCATTAAGCCTTCGAGGCGCTGACTCAGCTGTTGCCTCTTTGCCTCTTTTGAGCTCTTCCAGTGTCTCAGGCCCAATACACCAGAGATGGTCAAGCCCACGGCCATAACGAGGACCAATTCTCCCATGGCTATCTCCCTCAAGGACTAGAGTTTACAGAGAACCTACGACATTGGAGGGAAGCGACGACTTGGGAGCTTTTCGATTTCAGGAGCCAGAGTAGTGCCTCGCGCAGATTCCTGAATCGCGGTTCTATTGTAATTTGAGATTGGGCGATCGGTTGATTGAGGGGGAATCGGTGATTCTTTAACGCTCCGTTCCGGAGGGCTCATCTCAAGTGTTCCCAGTTTCGTCCTTAGACTTTAAAGCCTGTTTCGAGCTTCGAGCTTCGAACTTCGAGCTTCCCCAGGGGGTGCTATACTGAACTGCCGTGAATCCGAGTCAACTTCTTTCTCTTCTGTTTACCAAGACTGTCTGTTCTGCTTTCGTGGTGGTGTGTAATCCATTTTCCGCGGCCTACGTGCTGGGTGCGGAGACCGTCGATCCTATCCACTTCAAGAATGTTGCCCGGGAAGCCGGCATCAGCTTTGTCCTTGACAATGCAATGTCCGAAGAGAAGCACATGATCGAAACAATGGTCGGCGGTGTGGCAGTTTTCGATTACGACGGTGACGGGCTGGCGGACATCTACTTCACGAACGGTGCCCCTACTCCTGCGATGAAGAAGGAGGATCCGAAGTTCTTCAACCGTCTGTATCGGAACAGAGGTGGGATGAAATTCGAGGATGTGACCTTGAAGGCGGGTGTCGCGGGAGATGGATACTCCATGGGCGTAGCTGTTGCAGACTACGACAATGACGGAGACATCGACATCTTCGTGGCCGGGGTCTATCACAACATCCTGTTTCGGAATACGGGGGAGGGCACCTTTGACACGGTGACAAGCGAGTCAGGGATCAAGAGTGATCTCTGGGGGGTCGCTGCAGGATGGTTCGATTTCGACAACGACTCCTGGTTGGACCTTCTGGTTGTTAATTACGTGGAGTGGACGATTGATTACAAAAGATTCTGTGGAGATCCCACTGGAAATATCCGGGTCTACTGTCATCCAAACCACTTTAGAGGTGTGCCCAATCAGCTCTATCGAAATCGGGGAGATGGAACCTTCGAGGATGTATCAGAGAAATCCGGGGTGTTTGACCACATCGGCAGGGGCATGAGCGTGGCGTTCGAAGACTTCGATGAGAACGGCTATATGGATGTCTTTGTCACGAACGACAAGTTGGCCAATTTCCTGTTCCAGAATAATGGAGACGGCACGTTTGACGAAGTGGCTTTGATGGCGGGAGTGGCTCTGCGCGAACACGGCAGGCCGGTGTCCAGTATGGGCGGTGCTTTCCGGGACTACGACAACGACGGGTTGCCTGATCTCCGGGTGACAGCTCTCGATTGGGAGACTTTTCCGCTCTTTCACAATGAGGGTGGGGGTTTCTTTGAAGACGCGACATACGAGACCGGAGTGGCGAAGGCCACGATCAAGCGAAGCGCCTGGAGTCTTGGCATGTTCGACTTCAACAACGATGGTTGGAAGGACCTTTTCACTGCCAATGCCCATGCAAATCATCGAGTCGACCTCTGGGAGTCCACGGATTATCGACAGGCCAACACGATCCTGGCAAACATGCAGGATGGAAAGTTTACCGATGTCGCGGCACAGGCTGGAGCGGACTTTCAGGTCCCGCGTGCACACAGGGGCAGCGCCTGCGGGGATTTCAACGGTGACGGTAGAATCGATATCGTCGTCACGGCGATAATGGATGAGACAGAGCTCTGGGAGAATGTGAGTCCCGTCGCTAACAACTGGGTGATTTTTCAACTGCAGGGGACAAAAAGTAATCGTGACGGGATCGGAACCGAGATCCGATTGCTCGACCAGTACAATATCATGACGACGACGGTCGGCTACGCATCATCGAGCTATTTGGGTGTGCACTTTGGCTTGGGGAAAGTGGATAAGCTGGACAAGGTGGAACTGCGCTGGCCGAGTGGAACGGTTCAGACCCTTCGAGACGTTGGAGTCAACCGTGTGATCAAGGTGAAAGAAGCAGCTGAGTAGGGGCTGGGTTCTCGGAACTGGATTAACCACGAAATCACTAAAACACTATACAAGTTCTTTAGTGATTTTGTGTTTTAGTGGTTAATAGGATTCAGGATTACCGGTTCAAAGCCTTTTTCAGCTGTTCCAAGTCGCGGTCGATGGCCGGAAGCAAGTCATCCAGCTTGTATTCTTCTGCTAGTTTCTTCGCTTCTTCGGTGTACTGCAGTCCCTTCTCCAAGTCTCCGGATCTGACGTAAGTTGCTCCCAGAGCGTAAAGATATCTCGCTGTTTCTTCATCTTCCGGGTCCAGGGTTTTCTTGAAGGCGTCAATCGCCTCGTCCGGGCGCTTCAACGCCACCAGAATCCGTCCGCGATTGAACTGAGCTTTGCGGGAAGTTCGATCGCTATCGCAGGCGGCTTCATAGTGCTTCAGGGCCTCCTCCAGTGAACCCTCGAGTTCCAGGATTTTCCCCAGATTGTTGTGAGCCTGGGAGTGGTATGGGTTTATTTGAATTGCTTCGGAGAAAGCGTCCTTTGCTTCGAGATACTGTTCGTTGTTCAGCAGGAGCACACCATAATTATAGTGGGCGTCCGCATAGTTTCTATTGACCTTGACGGCGTCTCGATAGTGGTCGGCCGCTTTGGTCACTTCTCCGACCGTGCCATAAAGCATGATCAGGTTTGCGTGCGCCTGCAGGAGCCGCGGATCTGCTTGCAGGGCTTTCAGGTTCTCCTCGATTGCCTCCGCGAACTGTTTCTTATCGCCCAGTTCCCTGGCATTCACAAGGTGCTGATGGGCCAGCCTGGACCCGGTTTTCAGACTGTCGATAGCTTCCAGGTACCCGTCCCCGATTCCCGGGCGCGTCAAGCGGTTTTCCTTGTAGCGGGCAAAATGCTCTTCAGCCTTCTCCTTCTCGCCGAGCTGACGATAGGCAAGCGCTGCGGCGTAGTGCGCGTGACCATACTTCGGGTAGATTTCACACGCTGCTTCGAAGCTGGCGGTTGCTTCCTCAAAGCGGCCAAGCTCGCTCAGGGCCCTTCCCAGGGAATAGTGAGCCACCGCTAGATCCGGAAGTGTTTCAATAATCTGGCGAAAGACCTTGGCGCTCTCCTCCCACTCATTTGCTTCAAACAGAAGCTGGCCCAGCTTGAGTTGTGCCGGGACGTAGGATTCGCTGGGCAGGATCACGGCCCGCAAGGTTGCGATTGCTTCAGAGTTCTCCCCCTGTAGGCTCTGGACGGTTGCTAGGTAATAGCTCCACTCGAAAGCCTCAGGCGCCAGGCTGTGGGCGCGGGAGTAGTACTGCTCTGCCAAATCAAAGCGTTCGTGAGCATGTAACACCATTCCTATCTGACCGGAAAGTACCGGGTCATCCGGGTTGTTAGCCAGTCCGGCGGTGAGCTGAGTAAGGTTGTCGCGAGCTTCCTCGGGGAGGCTCTCGAGCAGATCGGCTGGAAGCTGTGGGAGTTCTTCGGACCTGAACCCCAGAACCGGCAACCAGCCGGCAGCCAGGATCAAGGCGAGCAGGAGCGGTTGTTTTCCCTTGGCACTAGACAGCATCCTCTTCATCTTACTGGTCTGGTTTCCGAACATTCAAACTGCAGGCCGGCGTCTCGGAGCGAGATTAACCACGAAATCACAAAGACACTATATGAGTTCTTTGTGACTTTGTGCTTTGGTGGTTAACTTCATTGTATGCTGAAGGGGAAGTGTCAACTGCAGATTCCCAGACTTCTATTCTGATTCGAATCAGGCGGTGCTTAGTCGTGCTCTTGCCGTGGCTCTTGTTGTGTGCGGGCACGCTTTTGGGAGGTGAACTCCGGTTCGTGGATGTGACTGGGGACTCGGGGATCGATTTCCGTCACGTGAACGGCCTGAAGGAGCGAAAGGACTACCTTCCGGAGACGAAGGGTGGTGGAGCCGGCTTCTTCGATTACGACAACGATGGGTGGCTCGATGCTCTGATGGTGCAGGGCTCGACGCTGGAACGGGTGCGAGCGAACAACGAACTCCACTGCGAGCTGTATCGGAACCGGAGGGACGGGACCTTCAAGAAAGTCACAGCGGAAGCTGGAATTACGTACCGGGGCTGGGGAATGGGCGTCACGTTTGGCGACTATGACAACGACGGATGGACCGATGTCTATCTCACCTACCTGGGTCCAAACGTTCTCTATAGAAACAACGGTGATGGCACCTTCGAGGACGTGACAAAGAAGGCCGGCGTCGGTGATTCGAGGTGGAGCACGTCAGCCGCCTTTGCTGATTTCGACAAGGATGGCGATCTGGATTTGTACGTAGCCAATTATGTCTTCATCGATTTCGAGCATCTTCCTCCGACGAACTGCCATGAGAATGTTGTCATGTGCGGGCCGATGGGGCTTCCCGGGGTCGGAGACTCCTACTACCAGAATAATGGTGACGGGACCTTCTCCGAAGTTTCAGAAAAAGTCGGAGCGGATGACCCAGACCGCTATTACGGACTGGGTGTTAGTTTTGGCGACCTCGACAATGACGGAGATCTCGACATCTACGTGGCCAACGATGCAACCCCGAACCTGCTGTTCGTAAACCGGGGAGACGGGACGTTTGACGAAATGGGGTTGGAGAGCGGTCTTGCCTTCAGTGCCGATGGAACCGAGCAGGCAAGCATGGGCGTCGATGTTGCGGATTTCGATAATGACGGGCTCCTGGATGTGTATATTGCTCACTTCGCGGACGATTACAGCACCCTGTACCACAACGAGGGAGGGCTTCTGTTCAAGGACGTAACCGGCCAGGCCTTGATCATGAGGCCTGAAATTAGATTAGTTAGCTGGGGAACAGCTTTCATCGACTTTGACCACGACGGGTGGAAAGACATTTTTCATGCCAATGGCCACGTCTATCCCTACCTGATCAAGGCGGGGCTGGCTCAGACTTTTTATCAATCACAGACCCTCTACCTCAACCAGAAAGATGGGACTTTCAAAGACTTCAGTCGATCGGCATGACCAGGGCTCGAGGTCTCGAAGGCGAGCCGGGGTGTGGCATTCGGAGACTATGACAATGACGGCGACATCGACATGCTCATCGCTAACCTCAATGATCCCCCGACCCTGTTAAGGAATGATCTGCGCAGCGAAAACCATTGGGTCATGTTCAAAACCGTTGGCCGGACCTGCAATCGGGAGGGGATCGGTACCCGAATCAGTGTAACGTGTGGCGGGTTGACACAGAACTGGGAAGTGAAAAGAGCCAAAGCCATTTACTCTGGAAGCGATCCAAGAGCCCATTTTGGATTGGGCACTGCCAGGACAATTGAACGGGTGGTAGTGCGTTGGCCCGACGGAAGAACGCAGAGTTTTGAGAATCTGCCCGCTGACATGCACTATGTCATTGATCAGGACGCAGGGCTGCGAAAACAGAGGTTTGCCGGGAGAGGGGAAGTAAGTAGTAAGTAGTGAGTAGTAAGAGGTAAGTGTCGCTTGGTGCCCTTGGCGTCTTGGTGGTGAATTAGGATGGCTGGGCTTCAATCGGCCTTTGTTGCCTTGTTGACACTACTCGGGTCTGCCGCCCGGTATATAATGAACGCGTTGGACACTGAAACTTCCCGGCGGTGAGACCGTCCTTTTAGTTCGAGAGATACTTGTTACAGGTTCACCGCTTTGCGTAAATGGGACACAGCCATGAACAGGAAACTGCTTCCGACACTTTGTATTCTCACTCTTGTTTTTGCCTCCGGTTGGGCTTTTCAGGATAGTGACAAGTTGCGCCAGGAGGAGACCGAGAACTACTACAAAAAGTGGCTCAAGGAGGATGTTCTCTACATCATCTCAGACGAGGAGAGAGCGGTCTTCAATGAATTGACCACCGATGAAGAGAAGGAGCAGTTCATCGAGCAGTTCTGGTTTCGCCGAGATCCGGATGCTAGGACGTCAGAGAATGAGTTCAAGGCCGAGCACTATCGAAGGATTGCATACGCCAACGAGAAGTTTACGAGTGGTGATCGCGGATGGATGACGGACCGGGGGAGAACCTACATCATCCATGGCCCGCCTGCTCAGATTGAGAGCCGACCTACGGGAGGCCTCTACATGCGTCCGATCGAAGAGGGTGGCGGGCAGACCTCCGTGTATCCCTATGAGAAGTGGCGATACCTTTATATCGAAGGAATCGGGGAAAACGTTGAACTCGAATTCGTTGACAAGTCTGACTCGGGCAAATATGAGCTGGCCGTCTTTTACTGGGAAAAGGACTCTGCGACCATGTCAGCTGGAGCAGGGAGAACCCTGGTAGAAGAGCTTGGGATGTCAACCCGGGCCGACCGTCCGGGATTGGTTCCTGCGACGGGCGGGGCCGGGTATGGAGTGCAGAACCAGTTCAGGCGGGTCGACGATAATCCTTTTGCTCGATACCAACTCGTCGCCAAGGTTGGAGCCGCTCCAGTCACCAAGTACAAAGACCTCAAAGAACTGGTCTCGGTTGATATCGGCTACGAGGTCCTCCCGTTTCAAGCCAGAGAAGAATTTTTCAGATTAAGTGAAGCGCAGGTTCTCGTGCCCATTACCGTACTGGTCGAGAACCAGGATGTGACGTTTCAGAAAGAGGGCGATCACAATGTTGCGAGGCTTGCCGTGTTCGGGCTTGTCTCGAGCCTTTCCAGTCGGGTCATCACGGAGTTCGAAGACGACATTGTGATCCGTTACAGCGACGATCAGTTGGCCCAGGGCCTTTTAAAGTCCTCGGTTTATCAGAAGGTTCTGGCTCTGGAGAACCAGGGGCGTTACAAGATTGATCTGGTCGTGAAGGACCTCAACTCGGGTAAGGTTGGGGTGACTAAACGGGCCATCGTCCCGCCTAAGTTCGACGAGGAAGGGTTGGAAGGCAGTTCTTTGATCCTGTCCGATAGCATCGATGCGCTCGATGAGATTCCTGAAGAGAATGAAATGTTCGTCCTGGGAGACGTCAGGATCCTTCCCAACTTCAAGGCAGAGTTCACTAATCAAATGCCGCTGGGTATTTACCTGCAGGTTTACAATGTGGCGCTCGATGAGTCGAGTTTGGAACCGGCCCTTAGCGTCAAGTTCACCCTTCTGCGGGATGGGCAGCCACTGGCAGCGGCTGTCGATGAAACGGGAGAGTCCACCCAGTTCTTTTCGCGTCAGCGCGTGGTACTGCTGAAAAACATGAGTCTTTCAGGACTGGAACCGGGCAAGTATCAGATTGAGATCGAAGTGGTTGACCAGGTCAGCGATCGGACTATCAAGCAGAAGGGTACTTTCTCTGTCGTTGAATCGAGCTGAAACCGGTTATCGGTGATCGGCCTGCCCTCCATAGCTCGAAGAGCGAAGGAGGGTAATCAGTAATCGGTAATCTGCCAATCTTGAACCCATGGTGCCGTTGGATGCTGACTTTGAAGGGTGCCCATAATGGGTCAAACGTTCAGAGATGGAGCCGACGTCGCTCCGACAAAACTCTCCAGCCTTCTTCATCATCGAATCCAACATACGGCCCACCCTCTCAAGATCGGCCAGAATCTCCTTGGCACTCTCTTCGCAAAGGTAGCCACATTGAAACGCCTGCTGAACCCAGTGCTGTGTTTCCATCTGTTCAGCGTCGGCATCCGACAGCTTGCTGATAAAATTCTTGCGATACCTCCTTTTCGCCCAAGCTTCAGCGATCTGAGCACCAACAGATCTGGAAGCACGACGGATCTGATCGGTAAGTGCATAACGCTCTTCCTCCGGAAACTCTTTGGAAAGAGCAAATATCCTACGCGAGATGTCTTCGGAAATCCGATAGACCTCAAGCTCCTTGAAGGAAAAGGCGTGTCTGTAACCCCGTTTATCAATCACTATTCGAACCTCCTGTTAGTAGTTGGCTGTTAGTTAAGGTTCAAATAGCATTAACGGTTCTCAATTCCAAAACTGCGACTCTGCCAAAAAGTGTCACCCATCTGCCCGGTCAGTACCACCGTTCACCGATAACCGATTACCGATAACCGGTTTTCACGGCGGCGTGATCTTCATATCTTCGTCAAGTCTGGCTTCTTCTTCTTTGATGAACTTGCTGATTTCCTGGTATTTCGTCATGAATTCCCTGGCTTTCTCCCTTTGACCGGTCCTTTGATAGGCCCTGGCCAGCTGGAAATGCAGGCTCCCGTCTTCATCTGAGGAGAGTGCTTTAAGCAGGTGTGGGATGGCCTTTTCAGGCTCCCCAACATGCATATAAGCTCGGCCCAACGAGGATTGAGCTCCCATAGAATCGGGTGTAAGCGTGACGGCTTTTTCCAGGAATGGGATAGCGGCCTCCACGCTCTGTTGGTAGAGGAGAACGTCTCCGGCGCGGAAGTTCAGCTGGCCCGAATCGGGTTCCGCTTTCAGCAGTTCGTCTACCAGCGCTTTCGACCGGTCGTAGTCGCGGTTGAAGTAGAGGGACAAGGCGAGTTCTTGCTTCACGACGCGGTTCTCCGGTTCGAGTTCCAGCGCCTTGTTCCATTCATTGACGGCTTCCCAGAAACGTCCCTGACGGGTATGGACTTCAGCCCTCAGCCGATGCACCTCCAAAGACGGAGGAAGCTCGAGAATCTGGGCGAAGGCCCCGACGGCGAGCTGATTGCACGCCTGGACCCGCCAATAGAGCGACTCGGCCGTCTCACCGGCTGAGGTTGCCTCATAAAGTTCTTGGAAGTTTCTCTCAAGGTAGAGGCAGACGTATTTCTCCTGGTTGCAGTCCGGGGCACCGAGTCCGGCCTCTTTCTGCTGCTCCTGTTCCGCCCATTCAGGATGCTCAGTCTCCTTGTAGATTTGACCGATCGCAAAGTGTATCCCGCGAAGGTCCTGTTTCTGCTCAAGAGCTTTGCGGTAGAAATAGAG
>JAUVSF010000742.1 GCA_030597245.1 Acidobacteriota bacterium | reverse complement strand
TTGGTGAGCCTGCCGACGGCCTTCCTGGGGTTCGTCCTGGGTTACGTTGCTCTGGCCCTCGGGTATTCCGTCGCCTTCAAGAAGCTCATCGTCGCCGATGTAATGGTCCTTTCGGCCCTCTACGGATTGAGAATCCTTGCCGGGGGCGCCGCGACAGAGATTGTTGTCTCCCCCTGGCTCCTGGCGTTCTCGGCCTTTCTCTTCCTCAGCCTTGCGTTTGTCAAGAGATTCGCGGAACTTAAGTTTCGCGTGAGCATCGGGGCAGAGAGACTTCCCGGAAGGGGCTATCAGTCAGGTGATCTGGCTCTAATCCAGATATCGGGTCTGTCCAGCGCGTTAATGAGTGTGGTCGTCTTCTTCATTTATATAGCCGGCAGCGATATCGTCAGAGGTTATTACCCCCAGCCGCTGTTTCTCTGGTTGATCGGTCCAATACTGATTTATTGGCTTACGAGAATCTGGTTTCTTGCTGAACGAGGAGTGGTCGACGACGACCCGGTGGTTTTCGCACTCAAAGATGTGACCAGCTGGATTCTTGGAATCACCGCAATGCTGCTGGTGTTGTTGGCATCAACCGGTTGAGTTGATGGTTCGCTTGAGGCCTGAGCTTTCAGTCCGTGTTACCCAAATGGCACGCGGGCGTGCCCAAATTCGAAGCTCGAAGCTCGAAATTCGAAACAAAACTCAAGATAGAATACCTAAGGACTGAAACAGAATCTCACTTAAAAGCTATAGGAACAGACACTTTAAGGCGTTTAGACCTTAGACCTTGTCACTTCTAGCTTGTTTCGAGCTTCGGATTTCGAGCTTCGAGCTTGAGCTGTGCGATTTGAGCTGTGCTATCCTTCCAGCCACTGAGTATCCGGTAATTCAAAATGGCAGAAATACTGATCACTGGAGGAGCAGGTTTCATCGGGGCCAGGCTAGCTCTCCAGCTACTTTCCGGCGGGCACCGGGTAACGGTATTTGACAATTTTTCCAGGATAGGTGCAGAGCTAAGGGTTCGCTGGTTGCGCGAACACCGCAACATCGGGAACCGGCTTAAGGTCATCAGGGGAGATGTTTCCGATTTTGCCTCGATTCTGGCAGCGACACGCGGAGTGGAGAGGATCTACCACCTGGCCGGGCAGGTCTCCGTGACAGGATCTGTCCAGAATCCACTGCTCGACTTCTCCGACAATGCTCTGGGGACGTTGAATGCGTTGGAGTCAGCGCGACGGGAAGGAAACGATCCCGTTTTCATCTACGCCAGTACGAACAAAGTCTATGGTGGATTGGAAGATCTACCCATTGGAGAGTCGCCAACGTCATATTTCTATACCGATTCCCGGCGTGGGATCTCCGAGAGCAGGGCTGTCGATTTCCGATCTCCCTACGGATGTTCGAAAGGTTGTGGAGATCAATACACACTCGACTACTTTCGGGTGTATGGGTTGCGAACAGTGGTCCTGCGACAGAGTTGCATCTATGGACCCTGGCAACTGGGAACTGAGGACCAGGGATGGGTTGCCTGGTTCATGATTGCGGCACTTAGAGGCAGAGAGATCACCATTTACGGAGACGGAAAGCAAGTCCGGGATTTGCTGTTTATTGAAGATCTGGTGCAGTCTTATGAGTGTGCTGCAAGGAATATCGACCAGACAGCGGGAAAGGTTTACAACATCGGAGGGGGCGCGGAAAACAAACTGAGCATCTGGAGTGAGTTTGGACCGATGCTGGAAGAAATGATGGGTCGAGAAGTCCCTGTTCGCTACGCCAACTGGAGGCCGGCCGATCAGAAGATATACATTAGCGATATCGAACGGGCTCGCAATGAACTCCTGTGGTCTCCGAGGGTTCCTGTCGAAGAGGGACTACGGATTCTTTTTGAGTGGTTGCGCGACAATCTTGAGACTCTCCCGCAGTCCGCAGTACCATGAAACTTTTGTTTACCTTGACCTACTATCACCCACATGTTTCGGGTCTGACCATCTATGCCCAGCGACTTGCCGAGGGCTTGGCAGGGCGCGGTCACGAGGTCACGGTCATCACAGCTCGAC
>JAUVSF010000406.1 GCA_030597245.1 Acidobacteriota bacterium | reverse complement strand
TCGGATTGTCTCTGGCAACTTGCGGCATTTTCAGCGCTAAGCAGTTCACCGGGCTTGGCCTGAGGCTCCAGCTCGGCAAGTAGGAGAAAGCGCCAGGTGGGCGTTTCCGGTATGGTTGATTCCATCTGGCTGAGTTCAAGTACATTGAAACTAGAAACGACGCCGTCTGTGCGAAGCTGCTGCCACACAGGCATATAACAGTCGTGGAGATGTGCGATAAACGCGCTATCCATGCCGGGCTGTACAGAAAAGAGCCGGGCGACAAAACTACTATGAAAGGCTTCCGGTCTAGTTGATACGGGCTTCGCTGTTGTGCTCACCTGGTCGGCACACGATGTACAGGCAAGAAGTGCGAGCAAGCCGATCAGCATCCATTCACCGGATTCCGGTATTCCTTGTCTCTTCATTGTAAAGAACCTTCTCGGGTAACGGAGCGCGGTGTTCCCCTCGACCTAACAAACATACTAATCAGCATAGTATTCCAGTCACCCGCAGGAGGCGCAATCAGAATGGCCGAAAGGCCCTAAGTAACTGGTCTGCCGACAACGGGTTCCGCAACGTAAGGAAGATAGGCTTCCAGCTTGTCACAAACGACGAACGCGGAACATAGGCGTCCCGACTGTGGCGTGTTTCCTTGGTACTCAACGTGACTTGGTGGTTCGAATTGTCCGGGGCAGGCTCAGGAATTCAAGGTCCAGGTTCTGATCAGCGCTTCGTACTTCTCGATTTCAGACAGATTACTCCTTTTTCGAAATCCTGAAACAAGTATCCGAGCCTTAGTGACAAGTTCCCGCTGGGTGAGGTACTGCTGGGCAGGAGTCAAATGCCCCGACGTCAAAGCTTTAGTCAACGCCTGTACGCGATAGACATCCAATCCCCACGTACTTCGCGAGAGTTGATCGTCGTGCCCACCAAACTTGATAATCAGAGGCTCATCCAGGAACAACACGGGATTACGAGCCGATATTCTCAACCAAAGCTCATAATCTTCACAGACCGGAAAGGACTCATCGAAGAGACACTCTTTGTCAAGAAGTTCGCGGTGGAGCATCACCGAGCTTGGACTGATAATGCATAGGGGCAGGCACCGATGATAGATCCAACCTCCGTACTTCCGATGCTTCTTCTTCTGGTTTACCCTCTTCCCCCGTCGGATCCAGATTTCATTTGTATATACAATCCGAAACTCAGGAAACTCCTCTAATGTCTCGATCTGACGCTGTAGCTTAGCCGGTTCCCACTGGTCATCACTATCCAGGAAACAGATCCATGGGTAGCGGGTCAGGCTGACGCCAAGGTTACGAGCTCTACTGACGCCTCCGTGATCGACTCGAACATAGGTAATGCGTGAATCCGCCAATTCTCGTACCACCTCGGAACTCTGATCGCTGGAACCATCGTCAACAACTACGAGCTCCCAATCTCGAAAGCTCTGCTGCTTAACTGAATCGATAGCACTGGCAAGCCAGGCTTCACGGTTGTAGGTGGGGATGACGATGCTAACCATGGAGACCAAGAAAGAAGAGGAATACGCCCCTCATGCCAGCCTACTCTCTGCGTCTCTCGAAGGGAACAATCCGAGAGGACCTCTCCTCCGCCGGGGATCGTTCGAGCTTGTTCCCATACATATCTCTGTCAGCTATCGCGACCAACATGTCCGGATCCAACCCGTCAGCCGGAAAAGTGGACACCCCGATGCTGATTCCGACGAGCACATCATTCCCGTCGATATTCAGCAGCGGTTTCTCGTCGAAGAGCGCTTGAATACGCCTTATGGTCTGTCGGGTGGTTCGTTTGTCAACACCGGGGAGGATGGCCAGAAACTCGTCTCCGCCATAGCGCAGGCAAATATCGGATTTACGCAACTGCCCACGCAGCAGTTTCCCAACTTCCAGGAGCAGCATGTCACCGTTGCGATGACCATAGCGATCATTGACTGCCTTAAACCTCTCCAAATCCATCATTAACAGGCTGACCGGGTAACCCAGCCGCTTCGCCCGCTTCAATTCTTCATCGAAATAAGTGTTGAAGTAGCGGATGTTCGGTAATCCCGTCAGAGGATCGGTGAAAGCGTCTTCTTGAGTCTCCTCGTAAACAATAGCGTTGCTGATGGCAGCCGCCGAGTGAGGAGCGATAGCTTCCATCAAACGAATATGCTCGTCCGTATATGCGTTCCTGGTGTTGGAATAAAGAGTGACGACCCCGACAACGGTGGTTCCGACCAGGAGTGGTACTGCCAGGCAACTATTGAACACCGATCGAAGCGCTTCCAGGTTGGGGAAATCAGGATCAGGTGAGACGTTGCAGAGAGGCTTCTTGTGAGCAGCTACCCAGCCTGTGACACCTTCTTCCAGCCTGATTTCAACACCTTCTAAAATCGTCTTGTACATTCCCGCGACGTGATGGGGAATGACTCGGTCATCCTCAGAATTGATCAGGTAGATCACACAAGACGCATAAGGAACGAACCGCTTTATCCGAGCGGAAAGGTGGGAGAGCGTATCGGACATGCTCAACGACCGGCCTATACTCTGTGACACCTCGTAGACCGCCTGCATCTCCTTATAAGTTGAGGCGATGTCGTGAAATACAGTCCCTTGAAGTCTACCGGCAGCGGCGCCTGTCCCTACCTCGCTGCTGATCGGTCGAATCGTGGGATAGAACTGCTCCTGTTCGACCTGCTCTGCCTCCTCGTCCAGCCTGTCTACGTTAGCCAGGAAGGCATCGACGATGGTCGGATCAAAGGAAGTGCCCGCTTCATGCTTGATCAGGTTCAAGGCCAGTTCCCGACTGAGCCTGGGTCGAAAGGGTCGATCGGACCGGAGCCCAAAGTAGCAGTCAACAAGAGCGAGGACTCGGGCCCCCAGGGGAATCTCCTCACCTTTCAGTCCCTCCGGATAACCCTGGCCGTCCCAACGTTCATGGTGGTATCGGACGAAAGGCACTACCGGATAAGGAAAAGGGATGGTTTCGAGAATATCGGCGCCGACAGCAGGGTGACTTCGAACTTTTGCCGCTTCTCCTTCAGTCAGCTTTCCAGGTTTGTTCAATATGTACTCCGGCACGGCAAGTTTTCCGATATCGTGCAGAAGTGCAGCCGCTCTGAGACCCTTAAGCAAAGTGTCATCCTCGATCCCCAGCTCACGGGCCAACCCCAGGGCCATCACCTTCACCCTCTGGACATTTCCATGCGTGCCCTGGTCTTTGGCGTCTATCGCCATGGCCAATGACGTGATAGTGGAATGGTACAACTCGTCCAACTCTTCCAGATGCTTCTGCACCATCGTGATACGGCTGAGATTCATCTTGTAGCCGTAGTAAATGACCAAAACAATCGGTAGTGTGACCGCAAAGGCGAAGAAAGGCGTGCTTTCAAAGTTGAGGAAGATGACAGCCGCACCAGCCGCTCCCGCGATACTCGACAACGATGCCCAAAGCAGGTTTCCAGAGAAGATCTCTCTAAACCTCTGTCCAGTGACCAGAGACAAAGCCAAGGCAACCGCACCTGAGTTGAAGGAGAAATGCAGCAAAGCGCAGAGACCTATGTTCAGGAAGAGCGAAACGGCTCCGATAAACCCCACTTCGAGAGGGGGACTTGTGCCCACAAGTCGGTAGAAGATGTGTCCGACAAACCATGTAGATAATGACAACTGACTCAAATTAAAGAGGGCTCGGTAAGCCTTCCTCGATTTATCAGCCCTCACTGCAGCAAGAAACCCATCCAAGACAGAGAGCAGTACCGCGACCTCCGGGGAGTAAAGAAGAATTCCAGCGAAAATGAACACGTCACTTACTGTGATGGTCACAGACTCTCGTCCACGCCCAAAAAAAGGTAGCCGAACCGAGAAGAGACCTGCCGCTGCAGTAATTGCGACAAGAAAAAGCCATTGAGGATCTGTGTTGAAGAAGGCAACGAGGAACGAGTACACGAAGACGCAAAGGCCGGCAATCATAACGGCAGTGAATACAATTCTAGCCTTCGATGGCG
The DNA here is from genome assembly GCA_030597245.1 of Acidobacteriota bacterium. Lineage (GTDB taxonomy): Bacteria > Acidobacteriota > UBA6911 > RPQK01 > JAPXNP01 > JAUWTT01. The sequence continues at coordinate 864 of JAUVSF010000406.1, read as the reverse complement.
TCGATGCGTCGAAAAAAGCCATTACTCTGCCTGAAGATTATAGATTAAGGAGACCAGTTGCGGTAATTAGAGTCACTTTTTGGGCCGGTTTTCGGGTGAAAAGGCCGAAAGCTGCAGATGTAGCCTAGCTAGAAGGGTTTATAAGAAATTCGTGCGGGTCACGGGACCGCGCTCGCGAACTTGAGGGGAAGGACTTGCGGGTAAGATCGCCGTAAGAACTGGTGCTTTAATATCTCGCCAAGAAATTCCTAATCACCTCGGAAGGCAGTGCCATCCGTCCAAAAAACCTGGCTGTTTCTCACTCCACTCCTATCGGTCCAGATGACCTGATCCGTCCAAATCACCTGCTCGTTCCTGATGCCGCCTCTATCCGTCCATATGACTTGATCCGTCCAAATCACTTGATCCGTCCAAATCACCTGGGCATTTCGAACTCGACCTCTATCCGTCCAGATCACCTGATCCGTCCAAATTACTTGCTCGTTCCTGACACGACCACCCCGGTCCGTCCAGATCACCTGATCCGTCCAAATTACTTGCTCGTTCCTAACACGACCACCCCGGTCCGTCCAAATAACTTGGTCTGTCCAGATTACTTGGTCACCCGAGCGACTCCGATCTGTCCAGATTACCTGATCCGTCCAGATTACCTGATCTGTCCAGATCACTTGGTCGTGCCTTACATTGCCCCTATCAGTCCAGATCACTTGATCCGTCCAAATCACCTGGTCTGAATCGGAGGAACGTGCGTACCAATCAACGCCTGCACCCCAAAAAACAGGCTCGGTTCCAGTAAACAAGGGTCCGAACACGATCTGGTTAGCATAAGCAATCGCCCCGCCGGCGCACGCTAGTTCGCCGTCC
>JAUVSF010000325.1 GCA_030597245.1 Acidobacteriota bacterium | reverse complement strand
GTTAAAACCGGAGAACTTTTCGAGGGGACTGCTCCAGCGCGCGCCTGAGCACACACTAGTCACATCGATGGAAGATGTGCTGTGGGACGACTGGGGTCGTCCAGAACGAATTGTGGAAAGCCTGGCGCGAATTGGACACGTACCGGCTTTCCTTGGGAGATTACACGGAAAGGAATTGAGCGGTGTATAGCATAAAGCAATTGCCGTCGCATGAACTCAGATGGGCCGTCACTGAAAACTCAGATCAGCCGATTCTCTGCATTGAACTGACCAGACCCCCGGAATGTGAGGTGCGTATTCCGGAAAGCCACCATCCGGAGGGAAAAGGAAGGCTACTTGCCACATTCCTGGGACGAGATGCTTTGGAGAGAGCCTTTGACTGGGTCGCCACAGTCGAACTTCCACAGCTTAAACGACTTCACGGTTCAGAACAGCCTCTTGGATCTGTTAAGAAGGTGACCCCGGAAGAAGGATTGACGGAGAGTATTCATGACATCATCACGGCCCTTGCTGGGTAAGCGCATAGGCATCTTTGGGAAAGGCGGGTCCGGGAAAAGCACAGTAACAGTGCTTTTAGCAGAAGCCTTGTGAGCGATGGCATATGAGATCTGCGTGCTGGATGCAGACTCCACAAATATGGGAGTCCACCGCGCCTGTGGACTTCAAAAGGCGCCGGCATCGTTGATTGATTTTTTCGGCGGCTGTGCAACTCGCGAGGGGTAACAGAGGCGATAGTTGCGTCCTGCATTAGTCACTCTTGTCGCGGCCGGCACAGCCTTGGGCAATTCGATGTTCAGAGATTTCGTTTTTCGATAAAGGGTGCTTGGGTTGATTTCCAATTCTTTCGCGGCAGCTGCGCGGTTTCCGTCATGACGCCGCACCACGTCCACGATAAGAATCGCTTCCCAGTCTTTCAGCATCGTGTCTCGCCGCTCACGCCGGTGACTTCGAGGGAAGAATGCCCCTGTTTCCCGGATTTCCGTATCGGAGCCACTATCTGGGCGAGACACAGGTCGTAGATGCATCCGGAAACATCCTGGCCCGAAGGAGGCGGACAGAGGGGGAAGGTTTCGTCATTGCCGACATGCACATTGAAGAAGCGGAAAGCCCTTTGGAACCCGTACCAGACCGCTTCTGGATCCCCTGTCTGCCCCCTCAGGTGCGGTTCGTCTGGTCGTATCAGAACCTCCACGGGCGTCTCTACTATCGCCGGCGAACCCAACAATGAGGCTTCAGGCTCACTTACTTCGCCCATTTTTCTGTCACCGGCAACCGATCCATCGCTTCACGATTCTCACCAGACATCCAGTGCGTGTAAGTATCCACTGTGAGCTTCAGATTGGAGTGCCCTGGTTACAGCTGGAGGCAAGCACGAGGTGGGACCATCACCTGGGTACACGGTGAAACGCAGCCGATTAGGGTTGAAGTCATTTTGAAATGGCAACTGAGCAAGAAAGCACAGCCCCAGAGGGAGGGTTCGCGAACCCGATGCCAAGGCCGGTTTGTTTTTTTCAACATTCTCAATTTGGGGTCCAAAAGAAGAACGCTCTGGCTACCCCATTTTCCCAAAATAGTGACTCTTTTGCTGGAGACCTGGAAAACTCTGCATATGAGTGGCGCTTTTCAGAGAAAGCGTGACTATTCAGGTTTCGAGGCTGGCTTTCGCGCTATCGCCGGTTCTCAAGCAAGCCTGGGCCTGCAAGAAGCAAGAATCCTGGCTGCGTAGTCCCACCGTCAACTGGTCGTCGCAACCAAGCCGGGGTCCTTTAAGAGCCTCGTTTTTGAGACATCCAGGTAAGCATCCCGGCAATCATACAAATTAGATCCAGGCCATTCTCTCTGAGAGCGATAAGCGAAACAGATTGCCGCTTCTCCCGGACAGGTTTAAAATAAAGGCTAAGCTTTAAGCCAAACCCGGTCCTCGCTCAACACCCTCCCTGGACGGACCGATCACGGGTCAGGGCCGGGGAATCTTTATCACCGTGTTGGGTTACCTGATGGCATCGTATCGCTGCCCAAAAGTTCACCTGTTGCACCGAACGCGACTTCGAACCCTAAAGGGAAGTTCCTTAACAGCTGACCCGGGAAAGGTCCGGTGCCCTATCTGTCGGTCAACCTGGTGCGAATGCATCGAGCACGGGAAATACTGCAGTTCTCCGCCTTGCCCTAAATGGGGCAAGTCCTCCTTAGATTCAAGAGATAGATCGATTTGAACAGCAGATACCCAGTAGAAGCGAGGAGACTAGCATGAGAGAGCTTGTTGAGAGTATTGCCAAAGCGTTGGTGGACAATCCTGACGAGGTGAGAGTGACCGAAATCGAGGGTGAGCAGACCACAGTTTTCGAACTGCGTGTGGCCAAACCAGATATCGGCAAGGTAATTGGGAAACAGGGGCGAACAGCGGAGGCCACCCGTACCATCCTGGGTGCCGTCGGAATGAAACTCCGCAAACGCTTTGTCCTGGAAATCCTCGATTAGCTACATCTTTAGCTCACGTTAAATCGAGTGCATTCCAGCCGGCAAGGTGGGCGGGGTGGCAGGCACATCGGTGAGTGATGGTACTTATACTTCACACGATGACACCCAACGGCTCTGTCAAGTTGTCGATTGACCAGCGGATTCAATACAGATTATTCCCCAACCCGGTTCGTACTCAACCGACACAGCTCACCTCTCTCCAATCGGCAAAAGCAAGGTCCCGAAGCAGACGATAATGTGCTGCCTTAAGATGACGGCGGCCGACTCGGAACAGATTCTGAATCTGCCCGTGAACCGTAAGGGACCGTTGAGCCTGGGCGATTGATTTGAACCGTCGCATCTGCCGCTCTTGCTCACGGGTATGTTGGTGCGAGACCTCGGCTCGGTTGTTCTCATACCGTCCGGTTCTGTGTTCAACTGATGGAAAGACTTCGTGATCGGCAGCTGGATAACTCCTGAGCTTGTCGGTAATCAGTTTCCACGGGGGTTCACCTTGACCCTTCAACACTTTCCGAAAGAACCGTTTAGCAGCTCGCTTGTTCCGCTGTTTCGTCACCAGGATGTCGAGAGTGTCGCCGTCTTGATTGACCGCACGCCAGAGATACAGTTGCTCTCCTTGAATCTTCACGAACAATTCATCGATGTGCCAGATGTCGCCGAGTCGTCCCTGTTTCCGGCGCAGAAATAGAGCATAGGTCGCCCGACTTTCAGGCACCAATAGCGAATGGCTTCGTAGGACACGGTAATGCCACGCTCTGCGAGCAGGTCTTCGACGTCGCGAGAGCTGAGCGCGAAGCGATAGTAGAGCCAGACTGCACAGCTGATGATCTCGTGTGGGAAACGGTGGCCTCGGTAAAGTGATTGCATCCAGGCATTCTCGCCGATCTCGGCCTAACTTGACAGTACCTGGGGGAGAGTTGTCAAGACTCAACAACACTTCCCTGAAGAAGCACCCTAATTGTGTAACGGGTGTCGATCTTCAATTTCTCATGATCCCGCCATGCACCCGAATTCCGGGGACTTTTGCCGCTGCTTGGGAAGCTGCTCATCTCCTGTAAGGGCCATGGGCGTCGCATTTTCGTTCTCCGTCACTTGCCGAAAGACTCGCATCAAGTTCTGCCCCAGAAATTTGCGGATCCTCTCTTCTGAATAACCCCGACGCAGCATGGCTTCGGTCAACATAGGAAGATCAGATATGTCCCTCATGCCTCTAGGTGGGGTCGGGCCCCCATCGAAATCAGTGCCAAGAGCTACATGATCTTCTCCCACCAACTCGATTGCCCGATCCACTACATCGAACCACTCATCCACCGACATCAGGTACTCGTCCGGCGGCCGGGGTCCTACCGAGGGATAATTGGGCGCCGCTATCTCATCGATCTCTTCAATGGATTTTCCGGTCACTTCTTCCGCTACTTTGGAGGCGTCCCAGAAAACCCGTCCAACGTGTTCAGTTCTCCACGAGTGGTACTTGGGGCTGTGGAAGGAATGACCGATCTGGAAGCCGATCACGCCGCCTCTGGCAGCGAGTTTAGTTAACAGGTGGTCTGGCATGACCCGGGGATGTTATTGAAACTGCGCAATCCATGGTGGGCGGCGACCAGGGGATCGGAGCTGATCTCAATGGCCTGTTCAATGGTTTCGTCCGAGGCGTGCGAGATGTTGACGAGCATCCCCAGCCGATTCATCTCTCGAATCACCCGGCGGCCATGTTCATTGAGCCCTCCCCAGCGGTGCGGAGCACAGCAAGAATCGGCAAACCCGTTGGCCCAGTTATGTGCAGGCAGCTGGACCACCCGCAGGCCCAGCCGGTAGAGACTGCGGAGTACAGCCAGATCCCCGTCGAGGTTGAAACCACCCTCCAAATCCAGTACAGCGGCCACCTTGCCGTCCTGGTTGATCCGCTCGATATCGGAAGCATTCAAAGCCAGTTCGATCTGATCGTTGTTCTTCTCGATCTGGTCAAGAGCCAGATCCATCAAACGCAGGACCTGCCTGGTTTCATACCCGGCCGGGTAATAATGTTCCGTAACAAAGACGGTGAAAAAGAGCGCATCCAACCCACCTTCCAGCATCCGGGGCAGATCAACCTGCCCGTCGAGATAGCGGTCGGAGATGTCGCCCCCAAGATAAAACTGACGATTGATCAGATGTACGTGCGCGTCAAAGACAAATGCATCACGGTGGAGCTTCATAGCGCGCTTTGAAACCTGTGCTGGAACTACGGTGAGACAACACAGAAGCGTGCCGAGAGAAACCAGCAGTGTCCACGGCATTGGATTCCTCCTTTCAGCAAGGCATATTCGCTCCCCAGTATCCAAGAACGAAACCTGGTTCCAGAGCCTCGCAACCTCCAATCGTTGCATTGTCTGGCATACGTCCCCGCAAACTCAAGCCACCAGGCGACCGTGCTCCACGCCATCCGCTCAATTTACGCCATCGCTGAAATAGTAAGACCATGTACAGACAAGTGGACGAATCCGTCGACCAAGGAGCTGGGCTCATGCAGGCGATGTTAGGGCGTGCCGTAGGTGGAGAACAAGGTTCCACCACGCTCTCCGACTCCATATGGGTGAGAAAGAAGCGGGCAACTATCCCGATTGAAAGTAACGACTCCAGCAAAAGCGAGGATTCCGTCTTCTCCCAGCTTTTTCAGACCCTTGTAAAACTTTGTAATGAGCAATTGTTTTCCCATTCGACAGCCGACTCCAATTTGTCGGGGAATCCTTAAAGCTGAATTCTAGGACTTGGGCTGATCAGGAGCAATGAAAATCGCTTCGGCTCTCAAGTGGCTGCACAGAAGTCTCGGAGTGAAGCGCATAAATCGCTACTATCATCGGTTGGATGTCGGCTGGGCCTGACCGCCTGCATGGCAAGAAAACTCCAACTCATTGTCAACCCAAAACTTAGCGTTGCACCTTTGGAATCGTGCTAGGAGTTTGAGGAGCCTCGATCTACCATGGGTAGCAGTTCTGTCCAACTCTTAACTTTGGTCTGAGGACTCGAGAGGGTAAGAAAAAGATGGGATCAATTTTGCAGGCCTTGGAGAGGTTTCTTGAGAAGAAACCCCGCGACAACTGGGCTCCTTATCCAGATGCCGCCAAGGCCATCGAAGAGTTCAATGGCAGATTGACCCAACGCATTGCAGCCAAGCGGACCAAAAAACAAAGCTTACGATCCGGGCACTCTGAGCAACACACAGCCTCTGGATAAGATGGTGTCCGGCTTGTGAGACCGGCTTGCAGTAGATCAAGCTGACCCCGTAGGGTGCCAAAACTCGACTGACTCGTCACGCCGCCTCCCGATAGTAAAAGCTGAGCATTCCACCGAGGCGCTCCTTGCATTGGATCGGCCCGTCAACCGGTGCATGCTTAGGCAAAG
>JAUVSF010000466.1 GCA_030597245.1 Acidobacteriota bacterium | reverse complement strand
TCTGGCGCGGGAACTCTGTTGCTAGCTTCGTACCGCAGGTTCGATCGGTGATTCCGCCAGGTATATGATTCGGTCTTCCTTCCCGACTCTCTCATCGTTTTTGGGGTTGAGTGTTTCTTTGCCCGATTCCGGGCTTTGCAAGCCGATCAGTATCGCTTCCTATTCAGTCTTAAGGTGGTTGGTCAGTTCTGAGACCGAGGCCGGGGTGGGCATTTCGCCGGGAATCTCCCCCACATACATGCCAAGTTCTCCGACAGTCACCACCCGGCTCATGATAGCTGAAGCTCCCGGCATCGTGATGGCGTGCGCCAGAAGAGAAAAACCGAGCCGCGTCGTTTCGATAACTTCGTCAGCTCCGGCGCTGCGGGCATGCTCAACGTTTTCGGCGTCAAGGATTTCGGCCACAACGTACAAAGGCCGCTTTCTCTTCCTGGAAAGCGGCTTTTTCCTCATAAAGGAGCGAATCGTGAAAACGGTCAGAATCGTCTGAGCGTCCGCCTGTTGTGGAGGGACAGCTCGGGAGCCGACAACAATCACTGCCAAAGCGTGGGTGAGACGGATCTTGTCCAGTTCGCTTTCTTTTGCCGGATCGCCACTAACCCAGGTGAAGTCAGGCGGAAGGTCTGCTGGACGATTCCCGTCTGAGAAAATCAGAATAGCGGTCTCTTCGGGATTCACTTCCTGGACGATTGTGTCTAGAAGCATTCTTGCACCCGAGTCGTAGCCACAAATCACTATGTGCTTAAGAGTTGTGCTCATTCGAAACTGTTCCTCGCGGATAGTGAGTACCGCAGTGAGTATAGTCTGGGAGACTATGCCCGCAAATAGAGCCAGCATGAACAGGCCCGTAACCATCAGGAAGGCTCCTACTACACGGCCCAGAGGTGAGACTGGGGTTATGTCCCCGAAGCCGACCGTTGTAAGGGTTACAATTGCCCACCAGATCCCATCTCCCAGGGTCTTGATATCAGGATTCTTTCCGACCTCGATCAGGTAAATGCTGAAGCCGCCGAGCAGGGTGGCCGTCCCAAGTGCCGTAAAGGCGAAAGAATAAAGGAGTGCATTGTCGCGGAAAGAACGAGTCAGTCCTTGGTACGGATTGCTGTAACGAAAAACGCGTCTTGTGTACAGAAGGCGTAACAGACGAACCGCCCGGAGGCCTCTGAGTGCTGGAATAAGAGCTGAAACGGTAATAATGTCAATCAGATTCATCGGCCTCAGACAAAATACAAGGCGCCCCGTAATCTGATGAAGTAGCCTTGAGAGCCTATTCTCTTCAAAGAGGTCCAGCTTCGGGGGATGGTAGGAGACGATTCGGAGAGTGATCTCAACCACGAAGATCCAAAGGATGATACTGTCGAGTTTATCGACAAGCTTTTCGCCCGGATAATTGGGGCTGAGTAGAAAGTCGATGGCGAAAAGGAGCACTGAGACGCTGATCAGAACCCAGATAATCCATTGAACCGTACGGTAGACTCGTGTGTCCGGCTGGTGGAACGCTCTCTGGATAAGGCTTCCAATAACCACTATCTCCTTCTCCCCAAGAGCTTTAGATGCCTGTGGCGGTTTTTTCCCATCGACCGCTTTCGGCAGAGCGAAAAAGAGCGTCGATGACGGCCATATTCTGGACTGAATCCTCGAGAGTCATCGGCGGATTGCGATCACCTCGAATGCACGATGAAAAAAGATCACCCTGAATCGTGTATTGATTGCAGGCGGGCAGCTTGATGGTTTCTACATCTTCTCCGAAAAGGTCACCACTGCTGACAAAGAGCCTGCACGGGCGGTCGGGGGGAGCATTGAAAGGGATCTCGACTTCGACCTTTTTCGCAGTTCCAAAAAAGAGCATGCGCTGGTGGGCCACAAGCTGTGTGGAACAGGCAAAAGAGGACTGAACATGTCCGTAGTCGAGAATCCCGGATGCCAACCGGTCAACGTTAAACTCCGGGTCCATTTCCAACACACCGAAGACCCGCTTTGGCTCTCTGCCCAGAACGAACCGGGAGGTAACGATTGGGTAGCATCCAATGTCCATAAGGCCGCCACCCCCCCATTCGGGCACATTCCTTACGTTCTCTGGATCACGATTGTAGTAGCTGAAGAAGCCTTGAATTGCACGGATCTCTCCCAATGTTCCCGACTGGACGAGTTCTCTGACCTTAAGCCACTGGGGGTGAGTTCGGACCATAAAGGCTTCTTCGATCTGGACCCCGGTCCGATCTCGGGCGTCAACAAGTTCTCTCGCTTCCTGCGCTGAAAGGGCCAACGGTTTCTCACATAGCACATGTTTCCCGGCTTCAGCAGCCCGAATCGACCAGGGCACATGGAGATGGTTAGGCAACGGATTGTAGACAGCTTCGATCTCCGGATCCTCAAGCAGTTGTTCGTAGGACCCGTAAGCGTTTTGGATCCCAAGCTGACTTGCAGCTTCCTGGGCCTTTCGCTGGTCCCGAGAGGCTATGGCACAGACCTCTGTGAATTCCCCTTTCTGCATCGCCGGAATCACCTTTTCGACAGCAATCTTCGCAGCACCCAAAACTCCCCACTTAACCTTTTGTTTCATCGCTCATCTCCTGTGACGTGAACCCTCTGGACGTTCTCAACATTACCACTTCGAGTGGGGCCATGCCATGTGCAGAAGGCTCGGAGTCGCGTGGTAGTATATCGCCGAAATGAAGAAGCTTAGATCTTTCGTGCTGGTCTTGATCATAATCGCAGTGGGTGTGTTGATCTGGTACTGGGACAGCGATCCCCCCACGGTCAGAATCGATAGCGCCGACTACGTGAACAAGGATGGCGAAATCGGGTTCATTGCCGAAGATCTCGGGAAGGGCCTCAGATCGATTTCTGCGGTTGTGCGACAGGGGGAGGATGAGAACCCCATCTTTGAAGCCACTTACGAATTCACGATTCTTCCCTGGCACCGAACGGCTGAAGTAAAGGAAATGGTGGTCTCTATAGAGAAACTGGGTGTTTCGGAAGGACCATTCGAGATCGAATTCGAGGCCCGGGATCAATCGAACCTCTGGTTCTTCTCACGTTCCGCGGTAACGAAGAGAGAAATCACGCTGGACACCAAACGCCCCATTCTCTCAGTGCTTTCTCGTCAGCATTACATAACGCAGGGAGGGTCAGAAGCAGTTCTTTACAAGGTTCATGAAGAAGGAAGCGACTCGGGGGTCCTGGTGGGAGATCGAGTCTTTCGTGGGTTTCCCCTCTCCGGGCGGGGAGACGGAGTACATTTAGCAATTTTCTCGATTGGGTACGATCAGCCTGTGGACGTTCCCCTTTCGCTCTGGGCCCAGGATCGCGCCGGGAATCGAAGCAAAGCGAGCTTCTGGCATAAGGTCTTCCCCGGGAAATTCCGGAATCGAAAGATTACGATTACTGACTCGTTCATCGCTTCGGTTGCCCCGGAGATCCTCGAGCACTCACCCGAGATCTCCGAACAATCAACTCCGTTGGAGACTTTCCTTGAGATCAACCGTACTCTGCGTACGCTGAACAATCAACAAATCTCGGATTTGACTCTGCAGTCAGAACCCAGGTTGTTGTGGACTGAACCCTTTGCTCAATTGAGCAACTCACAGGTAGAGTCGATCTTCGCGGATCACAGGACCTATCTATACGAAGGCAAAGAGTGTGACCAGCAGACTCACCTGGGATTCGATCTGGCGTCATTGGCGCTGAGTCCCGTTGAGGCCTCTAATAGTGGAAAAGTTGTCTTCGCCGATTTTCTGGGTATTTATGGCAACACGGTAATTGTCGATCACGGGCTCGGGCTCTTCTCACTGTACGGTCACCTGAGCTCACTTGGGGTCGAGGTCGGGCAAACCGTGGCTCGGAGGGAGACGTTGGGTCAGACTGGCCAAACCGGCTTAGCAGGTGGTGACCACCTTCATTTCTCTATGCTGCTACAGGGTCACCAGATCAACCCAATCGAATGGTGGGACGAGGACTGGGTACGTAAGCACATTCTGGTTAAGATCGAAGGTGGGGAACCGGTCAAATAAGGGCCTGTGGCTCAAATCGCAACATCAGAAGTTCGAAGCTCGAAATCCGAAATTCGAAACAAATCTCAAGCTCGAATATCTAAGGACTAAAACAGGCTTTCACCGACAACCTATATATAAACACTCCTTTAGCGGCGTTTTTACCATTAGACCTTCTAATTTTAAGCTTGTTTCGAGCTTCGAGCTTCGAATTTGGGCGGGACGCCCTTTAGGTCGGAGTTACTTCACTCGTCGGAGCAATGATCGTTTTCTTTTCTGTTCCAATGCCTCATGGCAGCACTTGATCTCTGCCGTGACTTCGTTCCG
>JAUVSF010000522.1 GCA_030597245.1 Acidobacteriota bacterium | reverse complement strand
GGGTCTAGCGCTGGCCTCCATGGGGAATTACATTTTCTCGCGGCGTGTGCTGGAGGAAACGCTGCGTACGGATGCAGGGCGGGAGGACTCGACGCACGATCTGGGCCGAGACATTATTCCTCAATTGGTCAAAGAGAAAGTGGCCTATGTGTATAACTTCGCGAACAATGTAGTGCCGGGACAAAGCCATCGAGAACGCGGATATTGGAGAGATATCGGAACGCTGGATGCTTACTATTTAGCGAACATTGATCTTGTGAGCATTGATCCCATATTCGACCTTTACAACCCGGAATGGCCAATTTACTCCTCGCAGTCTTCGTTGCCTCCAGCCAAATTTGTTCATGATGAAGATGACCGCCGGGGCCAAGCGCTTAATTCGTTGGTGTCGAAAGGTGTCATCGTTTCGGGTGGAACTGTACGCAATTCCATCCTCTCGCCAAGAGTTCGGGTTCGTTCACACGCGGTGGTTGAGGATTCGATCCTTTTGGATGGTGTGGATGTGGGTCGGGGGGCAGTAGTCCGCAGGGCGATCATTGATAAGCAGGTGAAAATCCCACAGAAGTTTACGATCGGTGTCGATCACGATGTCGATAGGCAGCGCTTTACGGTTTCGGAAGGCGGCGTTGTGGTCATTGGCAAGAAAGAACAACTTGGGTGCTAGCGGGGACCAATCTCCCCACCCCATACATTTTGGTTATCCCCTATCTTCCGGTACTATCTGCAACTAACGCAGACCGGCTACGGTGTTAGTTAGCCGTAATGTACCCCCCCATCCAAAGCATTTGGTCAGGTGTAATTGGTCTACCTGAGCACGGAGAGATGGCGGCATCAAACAACGTGCTTCCTCGGAGAACTCATCTGTGAGCAGCTTTAGCTTGCTGGGAGGAGGAGTCAGGGACACTGCTCTTCTATGTCCTCCCTAATGCAGAGTTCTTTGCCGGCTTAAATATATTGGCCGGACGCTGAGGGGCAAGGAGCCGAGATCGAGTCCGTGCGAACGATCAAGAATCGAGTGGTTTCGACGTTCCTGAAACCTAAATTGAGTGGTCAGGGGTCTCGGGGTACGGTCAGGATGCGCGGTTTCGGTCTCAGGGTGCAAATCGGCCTTAGGCCCCTGTCTTCCACCACTGAGATCGGGGTACAGACTGGGCTGACACTCTCGAGGTGAGCTGGCCGGTCAGATTGAAACGTAATTGCTTCGTTGTTCGCGCAAGGCGTACAGATTGCCGACTCCCAGTGGGATCGGGTTCTTGGTTCGACTCAAGAGGACATCCCTGGCCCAGCATCCCAGCACAATCGAACCCACACGCCCCCCCCGACGGCGGGACACAGGGTTTTAAGCCCTGTGCGTCTTTAGCCAAAATTCGTCGAGTCCAGAACCAGGCAACCGATCCATCGCCTCACGATTCTTGCCCGGCCTCCAGTACGTGTAAGTGGCGATGCTGAGCTGGGTACCGCGTGGCTCAGTTTCAACAAGAACAACCGAGTTTCGCCGAGTCATTAGATGCGCCTTAGATAAAACGGGTGTTTTCGGACTTCGGACAGAGTGGCCACGATTTCCCTAACTTGTTGATTTGAAAGAAGAAACGGATTGGTTGCGGGGGGGGGATTTGAACCCCCGACCTTTGGGTTATGAGCCCAACGAGCTACCAGACTGCTCCACCCCGCGCCACTTGGAAGACGTAATTCTAGTGTAAAGGGCGTTACAGTTCAACCGCCGTGGAACCCGGCTCAAGCTGCCCGACTCTGGTCATCGGCGGACAGTTAACTACTCCCTTTCGCCTTCGGCCTCAGCTTCCTCTACGCCGCCGCGAGCACACCGGAAACCAATCCCGAACTGGGATCCGGCCATATAACCCGCGCGCGTCCACAGAGTCATGCTCTCGCCCTTCAAAGCGTACGAACCGCCACGAACTGCTACATACCTGCCGTTATAGAAAGGTATCCCTTCGGTCTTTCCTTCAGGGTAGGGTTGCAGGATATCCGATGTCCATTCCGTTACGTTGCCCATCATGTCATAGCAACCGTAGGGACTCTTGTCGGATGGAAGCGAACCGACCTCAATGACGTCCCGGACACCGTGTTCATTCGTGTTCGTTTTCGTCCAGTCGAAAGTAGCACCCCAGGGAAATCTCAAACCCTCCGTACCCCGGGCCGCTTTCTCCCATTCCACTTCGGTAGGAAGCCTTTTCCCAGCCCACGCACAAAACTCCTTGGCGTCTCCCCAGGTTAGGTTGGCAACCGGATTGTCTTCGCGCCCGATCGTATACGAGCTTCTCCAGTCGCCTTCGGCTTCGTACTCGCCCTCAAGCTGGAACCGTGCAAACTGGCCGTTAGTCACCTCGTAAACGTCGATCTCGAAGTCAGGCAGCGACAGTGTGTGAGCGGGGGCCGCAATCGGAGGACTTCCGGGCATCTTGCCGCTCCCCATTGTGAACTCACCCGCCGGTACCAAGACCATGTCACCAGGTATCGGCCTTTCTTCCAGTTCTAGGTCAAGCGATGCATCATCCACAGCTTGCTCTTCGGCCTGACCACAAGCGCCAAACCAAAGAGGTAGGCTCAACAATACAAACAGGATCAGGATATGCCGTCTCATAGAAGTAAACTTATATCACTCTCCACTGAAAACAGCCAACAGATTTTGAGCTTTTGGGTGAGCCGGCTGAGGAACTTCTAGTCTAAAAGGCGGAAGGGCTGCATTTTAGGAACTCCAATTGCCCACATTTATCAGCTGACCGGCTCTATCGAGAACCGAGAACCCAGCCGTCTCTTTGCGTCCCTGGCGTGAGGGAAATGGAGTTCACGCCAAGCCCGCCAAGCTCGCTAAGGGCATGGAAGTGCGGCTAACTACGCGACCTGAGGATCCTTTTCCGTTGAGTGAGAAAAACGGGTTAAGGCACTTCAAGAAGACGGAGTCCATGTGGTACGGACCCACTCAAGGGCCTCTTCACGATTGGTGATTTCGGCCTCGAGTTGCTTGTCCTCCAGTGAGGCGAGAATTCTTGAAAAAATCGGACCCGGCGCAAAACCGAGCTCGATCAAGTCATGACCGCTCAGAAACAGTGCCGGCTTCAATGTTTCCTTACCAATTTCCTTTAACCTCCGACAACAGAACTCGTAGTTGGAAAGGTCCCGATGGCTGGCAAGACAGTCAAGTCGGTGGAGTTCGAGATGATCATCGAAATGATCCTTCCGGAGGAACTTCTTTAAGGTGCTCTCCCGCATCTCCTGGACGTGCATGAAGCGCAGGTGATCCTTGACCAGATCCACAACTCTGTGAGTGTCCTCTCGAGACACTCTGAGTCTTCGGCAGATATCCTCTGCCATTCCGGCTCCCAATTCGGCGTGACCATTGAAGCGGATCCTGTCTTCCACCCTGAAGGTAGGAGGCTTACCAACGTCGTGCAGTAGGACCCCCAGCGCCAGGACAGGATGTAGCTCTTCTGCGATCTTCAGCATGAGACATGTGTGAACGAACACATCCCCTTCGGGGTGAAACTCAGGCGGCTGCTCCACACCGGACATAGCGGCTACTTCAGGAAGGATCACTTCCAGGAGACCAGTCTCTCTGAGCATTTCAAGTCCAAGCCCTGCGCGCCGTGAAACAAGTGTCTTCAGGAGTTCATCCCGGATTCTCTCATGGCTTACTTGACCGATCTCCTGAGCTCGGGCTTTGAGCGCGTGCTTCGTTCGGTCCTCAATCTGAAAGTCCAGTTCGCATGCGAAACGGATGGCCCGCATCAGGCGGAGCTTGTCTTCCCGAAAACGGGCTTCAGGATCCCCCACCGTCCGGATGATTCGGTTCTCCAGGTCCTGACGCCCTTCCACAAAATCAATCACTTC
>JAUVSF010000413.1 GCA_030597245.1 Acidobacteriota bacterium | reverse complement strand
TGTTCAATCCTGCCACCATGTCCGACACGAAACAGAACGACCTTGTCTGGGATCCATCACCATACACAGTAAGAGGCTCCCCCTTGATAGCCTGGACCACAAAGTTGCTCACGACGCGACCATCATTGACCGACATTCGTGGTCCATATGTGTTGAAGATACGGGCGATCCTCACATCGACACCATTCTGGCGGTGATAATCCATCATCAGTGTTTCAGCCACTCGTTTTCCCTCGTCATAACAGCTTCGCAGTCCTATCGGGTTGACTGAACCCCAATACTCCTCGTTCTGGGGATGAACTTCAGGGTCCCCGTAGACCTCAGAAGTGCTGGCCTGCAGAATTCGGGCCCGGACTCGTTTCGCCAAACCCAACATGTTCAGGGTACCCATCACATTCGTTTTGACGGTCTTTACCGGGTTGTATTGGTAATGCACCGGAGAGGCAGGACAGGCCAGGTTGAAGATCCTGTCCACCTCTACGAAGAGCGGGCGTATGACATCGTGTCGCAGGAACTCGAAACCGCGCCAGTCCATCAGGTGATGAATGTTCTCTTTGGAGCTTGAGAAAAGGTTGTCGAGACAGATTACCTCATGCCTGTCCTCAAGCAGAGATTCACAAAGATGGCTGCCGATGAAGCCGGCTCCTCCAGTTACGAGGACTCTCATAATTCTCCTAATACCTTCTAGTTGTCTCCCACCGCCAGGAGGTCTCCAGAATCGTTCTCAAATCAGAGTGCCGGGCCTTCCAGCCAAGCAGATCCAGAGCTTTGGATGGATCAGCGATCAACTCCGGAGGATCTCCCTCCCGCCTTGGTCTCACTTCAAATGAGACGCTCTTGCCGGTCACTTCCTCCGCCATCTTAACCATTTGCAGAACGCTATAGCCACATCCAGTCCCTAAATTGAAGAACTCCGACTTGCCGTCTCGCTCGAGCCACTTCAACCCAAAGACATGGGCAGCCGCCAGATCCACGACGTGGATGTAATCCCTTATACAGGTCCCATCTTCGGTAGGATAATCATCCCCATACACTTTGAGGTTCCCAGCACTCCCCCCAGCAACTGCCAATATTCGAGGAATCAAGTGGGTCTCCGGATCATGAGCCTCACCAATCCGTGCATCCAGGCTGGCTCCAGCAGCGTTGAAATACCGCAAGCTTACGAAACGTATACCGTAAGCACGGTCATACTGGCGGAGAATCCTCTCGATGAAGAACTTGGACTCTCCATAGGGATTAACCGGATCCTGGGGATGCCCTTCTGATATCGGAACCTCAAGGGGTTGCCCATAAGTCGCGCAGGTTGACGAGAGAATGAATCTAGTGACCCGTTTTCGGAGCATCACTCGAAGAAGCGTCAAAGCGTTCCCAACATTCTCTTCGTAGTACCGCTGTGGGTTCTCAACCGATTCGCCAACGTAACATCGGCTCGCGAAGTGCATGACGGCAGCACAATCGTACTTCTCGAAGACAAACGTCAGAAAATCCTCATCTGCAAGGTCACCGACCTCCAACTCCCCGGCTGTCACAGCTTCACGATGCCCCTCACTCAGATTGTCGACTGTGATCGGTCTATATCCGGCCCGATCCAGCTCGCGCACCGCATGGCTGCCTATGTAGCCCGCTCCACCAGTTACCAGAACGTCTTGCATCCTGCCTCCATCGCTTCAGTATGCCCCACCCTCCGCGGACTCGCAATCCTGAGATCTACGAAAAGGGTGTAGAGTGAAGCAGGGATACGGTTCGACAGGTCGACTGCTGAAAGCTACAGGGTAGTGCTCTTTCAAGCAAAAAGTGTTATCAGTTCAGAACGGGTGTGAAACCGGTCTCTCAAGGACTACAATCGCCCAATCAAGGACGAAATCTCCGAACGAAATTCAAAAACGTGAACGTATCCGGAAACCTCAATGGGCCGACTGTATTTTACCGCGATGTAGAGCTTCGGGGCTGCCTGACCTCGCGGTGTCGCGCGGACTTCGACATCGTCTCTTGAAACATGGAAATTCTGAGCCCGGCCCGTCTTGAGAATATGTTCCCGGATGGTCCTTTCGTTCCAGCCTTCCGCTCCAGCCTGGCTTGCGATATGTATCAGCTCATCCTCAAAACTGATCTTGTCCAAGTAAACCGGACCAGCCTTATACGCTCCGAAAACGAGAATGACTAGAAATGATGTAGCCACCAAAAAACCGAATCTACCCACACCTGGATCGTGTCTCATGGACGTTTTAAACTCCATCGTTGGGGTTAGCCTCACTACAACCTCAAAAACAAGGCTATTTCATTTTCGCCCTTACTCTAGCGCATCTTTCGCCTCATAAAGGTAAGCAGCATCACAAAGCTGATTCACTTCTCCGTCGTGAACGGCGTATTGGCGACCGCTGTACATAGAGACGCCCGCGAACTCTCCCTTTTTGTTGATCACATAGAACAGAACGTTAAAGTTAGGGCGGCCAGTCTCATCTCTCAGGTACGGTTCAACCGTGTTCTCGCTGATCCTTTTCAGGACCCGCAAACCTGCCTCTTCCGGCGATAAACCCTGTCGCATATACTCGACGACCATGAAACTGGCACAGGTCTTGAGATTGGCCTCACCTCGTCCCGTGCTCCCGCAGGCACCCACATCATTGTCCACATACAGCCCGGCCCCTATGATGGGAGAATCTCCGACTCGGCCCGGAATCTTGAATGAAAGCCCGCTGGTCGTGGTTACCCCTGAGATGTCTCCCTTTGCATTGACAGCATTGCAGTTAATGGTGCCGTGATACTTCAGAATCCTCTCTAGATTCACGTTTTCTCCACCCAACCCTGAACCGGAAACCCGATCTTTCGGGTTTATCCAATCGTCGTTCGGGTTCAACTGGCTCTTCCACTTCAGCCAGATCTCCCTGGCTTCATCCGTAAGAAGATCCTCGTTCTGGAATCCCATGGCCAACGCAAACTCTCGGGCCCCCTCGCCCACTATCAGCACATGATCGGTCCGTTCCATTACCAGCTTGGCCACCCGAGAGGGTGTCTTTATCCCTTCAAGAGCCGCTACGGACCCAGCACCATGTGTTGGGCCATGCATCACAGAGGCGTCCAACTGAACCACACCATGTTCGTTGGGAAGACCACCGTACCCTACAGACTGGTCATTGGGATCCTCTTCCACCAGGTTCACGCCGGCTACTACGGCATCAAGGGTATCCTCACCCCGACGTATCATTTTCATTGCTTTGTTCGTTGCCTTGAGTCCGTTAGCACTTGAAATAACCACTGGTCGAGCCGGGGCTTCCGCGGCCCTAAGGACACCTGCCGTAGACAGGCCCGTCACCGACGTCTTAACAAATTCCCTGCGGTTCATCTGATCTCCTTGCTCGTTGAGGCCTGCGACGCTGGAGGAACGCACACTCCCACCAACTCCCAGGATGGCAAGGAACATATCACCGCTGTCTGACCCGGCCTGAGGCTCGAGCCGGTGCCCCCTGAACGGGACAGTTCATCAGCCCGAAAACCTTCTCGTATAATGGTTCCTGTGGAAGAACCATCGAACCTCTCTTACTCGGGCATCTCCTACGGGCATGCGCTCTCTAAGTCAAGAGCCTTCCAGCTGGTTTCGAGGTTCTCCCCAAGCCAGGATCAGGCGGCAGCGATCACCGCCCTTGTCGAGGGCCTGAAAGAAGGCAGAAAAGGACAGGTGCTCTTGGGCGTTACGGGGTCCGGCAAGACATTTACAATGGCCAAGTTGATTGCCGAGGTGAATCGACCTACGCTCGTACTCAGCCACAACAAAACGCTGGCTGCTCAACTCTATCAGGAATTCAAGAACTTCTTCCCACACAACGCTGTCGAGTACTTTGTGAGCTATTACGACTACTACCAGCCCGAAGCGTATATCGCTTCCACGGACACCTACATCGAAAAGGAAGCCACTATCAACGATGAAATCGATCGAATGCGGCACTCGGCGACACGGTCCCTTTTCGAACGACGCGACTGCATCATCGTATGCAGTGTCAGCTGCATCTACGGTTTAGGCTCCCCGGAAGCTTATTACGGGATGCTCCTAATGCTCGAACAGGGCCAGCACATCAGCAGGCGTGAGATCTTGAGGCGACTTATTGAACTCCAGTTCGAAAGGAATGACATTGGCCTCGAACGAGGAACCTTTCGAGTCCGAGGAGATGTCATTGAGGTTGTCCCCTCGCATGAAGACTACGGCCTCAGGATCGAGCTCTTTGGTGACGAAATCGAAGCCCTTTCCCACTTCGACGTGATCACCGGAAGAACCCTGCAAAAGCATCAACGAGTTCCGATTTATCCCCGAAGTCACTACGTGATTCCAAAAGCACGGTGGAACGACGCAGTCGAAAGTATTCGCGAGGAACTCCAAAAGCTTGAAGCGGAACTTGGGTCCGAAGGTCGATTGCTCGAGTTAGAACGCATCCACCAGAGAACCATGTTTGATCTGGAAATGATCAAGGCCATGGGTTACTGCCGCGGGATCGAGAACTACTCACGGCACCTGACGGGCCGCCGGCCGGGAGAACCTCCTCCGACCTTGATGGATTACCTGCCTGCTGATTCACTGCTTATCATCGATGAAAGCCACGTTACGATTCCTCAGGTCAGGGGAATGTACAAAGGAGATCGATCACGAAAGCTCAACCTCGTGAACTATGGTTTTCGTCTTCCGTCTGCTCTCGATAACAGGCCCTTGAACGTTCAAGAGTTTGAGGAAAGACGACCTCAGACAATCTTTGTTTCGGCAACCCCCAGACCCTTTGAGCT
>JAUVSF010000511.1 GCA_030597245.1 Acidobacteriota bacterium | reverse complement strand
TCGCGTTATAGGATTTGCCCAAAACATCGGCCACGGCAAGCCCACACAGCACAGCCGAATCACTGAAAAAAGGCGCACCGGGCACTACGAAGTTGACTGCTCCGGCATCAGCAAGCACCTGGACGGATTCGATCATGCCCAGAGCCGACTCCTCCATGATTTCAGCGGCGGGATCCCATCCTGCTTCAAAAAACGTACCGACCGCGAAAGCCGTGTCATTGCCTCCATCGTGGAGAATGTAGAGTGCATCTGGATCGGCTTCGCCGCCAACGTCAGCAAGATAATCTTCTATCTGGCTTCGAACGCTGGGAATTGGAATGAACCCCCACATCAAGTTATCTTCCACCGACCGGGCGCCGCCATACGCATAGTTCGTGCCTCCTGCGAAAGATGCATCAAGCGGCCCAAGGTCAAGATTTTCGGCGATCACTTCCGGAAAGACCGGCCCATTGCAGAATCGCCCCCCTGCATAAGGGGGAGAGGGGGGGAAATCTATGGAGTAGCTCCAGAACAGGTTCTGGGCATTGCCCATGTCTACAAAGCTCTCCCCGAACACGTAGACCTCGCTATAAGGCTGTGCGTAACCGGCAGTTACCAGAAAAACTGAAGCAACAGCTACCAGAACCACCTGAGTGAAATTTCTCGTTTTCATTTTCGTCCTCCTTTTTGATTTGATTCACTCTGCACAAACTGAGTCAGTCAACCGGATACGAAAGCTCAGGAAGGCGCACTGGGACAAGGGAATTCACAGGGGAATAAGGAACAGTCAAAGGAATGCCGAACCAGAAACGCATCAACCAAGTCCTCCTAACCAGTCTGTGCGTTCAGAAACTGCGCTTCAGTATCAGCTGACTAGTATGTAAAGTCAAGGAGAATCGGTGAGTTGAGAGAGTGGTCTCACGAACGACCCGCGGGGAGGTTAAGCAATCTGCAGTCTTCACCCCATGACCTTGGGTTCGAGGCGGACAGTCTCATCCCCTCTCGTAATGGTTCCGATCTGCGGCTGAACCAGCCAGTCTCCGATGCCAAAGTCGCCCTCCCGGTCCCTTCTCCTGTCGGCTCTTCTGTTCTAT
This sequence comes from Acidobacteriota bacterium, assembly GCA_030597245.1. GTDB lineage: Bacteria > Acidobacteriota > UBA6911 > RPQK01 > JAPXNP01 > JAUWTT01. The sequence goes on along the minus strand of JAUVSF010000511.1, from coordinate 2,884 downwards.
TGGGTCAATCATCCGAAAAAACGATGGTTGAGCCGGACGCTTCTGGTGCTGTTCGTTGTGCTGATGGCGCTTCCAGTCCTCGGTTTGCTGTCAGGACAGGTAACCCATTAATTCTTGGTGCCCTTTGTGACTTGGTGGTGAAGTCTTCGTTTGAGCCGGCTTTGGGGGCCGGAAGTTTCCGACGATAAGCGATTAGCGCCCTGGAAGGAGCCACAATTGCATCCGTCCAACGATTGGATATAATTGAATATCTTAAAATATCGTACAATACCTCGTTTCCGTCCCTCTTCTGGTGTTTACGCCTTTGTTTGTAAAGAGGTCAAATCGAATAATCTAAAATAAAGCAGGTGTTGCTCCAATGATTTCAATTCGACACCAACACATGAGTGGTCTGCGGGAATTCCTTTTGCACTCGAAGAGCATCGGGCTTGCGTGCTCAATGGCCCTGGTCGTCCTGGCCCTCACAGCCGGCTGTCAGACACAGGCGGAAGAGTCGGTGTGGGACCCTTCGGCACTTGGGGATCAAGACATTGTCCCGTCAGACGGGAGTGCAGTCATCGAGCGGATGGCGGACTTCATGTATCACCAGGATGAACTGGCGGCTGAAGCTTTCGTGACCTTCGAGGCTGTACAGGAATCCGGGCAGAAGCTCCACTTCAGTTTCTTGCAACGGATAGTACTTCGAAAGCCGGATAAGCTCTTCTGGAAGACCTTGCGTGACGACGCGACAGTGGACACGGCCTGGTTCTCAAAGGGCCGTTTTACGATGCTCAAGGCGCCGGATATGGTTTGGGGACAGGTTGACGGTCCGCAGAAGGTCTCTGAGATGGTGCGCTTCCTGGTTGAAGAATATGAGGTCGATGTGCCATTCCAAGACTTGCTGGCGGGCAATGCAGCCGACTTGTGGCTTTCCGACGAGGTCAGCTCGGTGTTATATGTTGGCGAGGCTTGGGTGGAGGGAGCTTGGACCGATCACGTCGCGATTCGAAAGCCCGGAGTCGACATCGAGTTCTGGGTGAGAAAAGGACCTGAGCCTTTTCTCAATCAAGTTGTACTCGTTTTCACAGAGGACGAAGGACAACCTCAATACTCAGCTCGCTTCCGCAAATGGGCCACTACCATCCCGGACCCCGGCGTGTTCGAAGTCAGCATCCCCGAGGGTTCCGAGAGAATTGAAGTGGTGCCGGTAAGCCGACGTTGAAGATATTGCAAAGGAAAAAAGTGATGAAACCACCGACTTTTAGACGGGTCATGAGTCTTGGGTTGACCCTGCTGGTCGCAAGTTGGCTCTGTGTAGAGCCGTTGACCGTCCTGGCACAAAGAAGGGGGGGAGGCGGAAGGGGGGGAGGCCGTCAGCCCAGCCGGAGTTCCAGTGTGAACCGATCGAGTTCGGCCCGCTCCGGATCAGCCAACCGCTCCTACAGTTCGAACCGTTCCAGTAGTTCCAACCGGTCCCTCAGCGGCAGTAACAGGAGCAGTTCCAATCGCTCAACCAGTAGCAGTCGCCCGACGACCTCGAACCGCTCAACCAGTGCCAGCCGCCCGACCACCTCGGACCGCTCAACCAGTGCCAGCCGCCCGAGTACCTCTGACCGCTCCGCGAGTGCTAACCGACCGAGCACTTCCGACCGTCCAGGTGCCTCTACTCGACCGGGTGGTTCCAGCCGCCCACCCTCCGCTTCGACTCGTCCCGGCGGCAGTACACGGCCGGGAGGTGTCAACCGCAGCGCGGCCCGGCGCACCACGCAGCGGCGAACGGCAACACGCGCTCGGACGCGGCACCGCACCCGCCACGTTCATCGCGCGAGTCATTACCGACATGCGCGATGGCGGCATCATCGCTACTGGCACCACCGCCGCTGGTACCGTGGCTGGTGGATAGCCGGTGTCCTGCTCACGACGGCAGTCTTTGTAGCCATCGCCAACTCATCGTCAACCACCACAGTTGTGGTTAGCTCCACGACGTATTACCACTATAATCCCTGGTATCGCAGAGCCATCTACGAAGGAGACGAGGTTTACGTGTTAATGGCTGCACCGGTCGGATGGGAAACGGCTAGCTTGCCTGACGGCGCAGAAACACTGCAAGTCGAGGAAACAACCGACTACTACCATGAGGCGGCGTTTTATCAGGACGCTCCGGGAGGCGGCTACATCGTGGTCACACCTCCGGTGGGAGCAGAAGTGAGTTCGATTCCGGAGGAGTCGAAAGCTCCAAACGAGGAGGAACCTAACCTTTACCAGTTCGACAAGACTTTCTTCACCAAGGATACCAATGACGCGGGGAAAACAATCTACCGTGTGGAGCCGCAACCTCCTGAAGAAGAACTGACGGAGATGCCGGCAGACGCGGTGACTTTCGTGGCCGACGGTGAAACGTATTACTACGTCAACTTCAACCTGTACGTCGAGTACGACGAAGGGGGTAAGACAGGGTACATCAACGGTGAACCGGAGATAGGAGCTCAGGTGGACAGCTTGCCGGAGGGCGTCACCACGATTGAGGAAAACGACCAGACTTACTATCAATTTGACATGGTGTTCTTCGAGGAGGTTGAGGACGAAGAAGGCACTCTGCTCTATGAAGTCGTAGGAAGCCCTGATGGGTCCGAATCCGTTGAGCTTGATTCGGGTAACTGACGGACGGAACGCTCATTTAGAGAATTGTCGCAGGCGAGAAAGGGGAAGTTCCAACTCCCAACCTCCAACAATTGGGATTTGGTGCTTGGGACGTGGTGCTTGGAATATGGGTGTCCTGTCGCTGTCGGCAACACGCCTTGAAGGTCCGAAATTCCTGTTCGTTCTCCCGCGTCTTTTCTCGTTTTCGTCTTTCTGTGGGTATGCCGGCCATATAATTCTCGGCAGAGGCACATGGACATTGAAC
>JAUVSF010000377.1 GCA_030597245.1 Acidobacteriota bacterium | reverse complement strand
TCATACTCGGAATCAGTCGGCTTACTCGATAAACCACACCCTATATGGTCTGGGGCTAATACTCTAAAGCGGGGTCTGAGCAGGCGTATGAGGTCCCGGTACATGAAGGACCAGGTAGGGTTCCCATGAAGCATCACCACGGGTTCACCTGCGCCCTCATCGACGTAGTGCAGTTGCTGTCCGTTGATTTCGAGAAAGTTGGAACTGAAATCGTAGAGGTGGCGAATCCGGTCCAGTGAAAAAGCCATGCGAGGAGTAAGCCGGCTGATCAGTACCTGAAAGATCCGAGTGCGGTAGTCACGCCGGCGCTCCCCATTACAAGAAGTACCTGCATCCCCCGCTCTAGTCTCCCCTCAGCTTCAGCGACTGCCAGGGCAAGAGGAAGAGACGCTGAGACGGTATTGCCAAATCGAGCGTGGGTCTCAAATAGCCTGGCCACATCTATTCCCATTAAAGTGACAGTCTTCACGGTTGACGGAACACTGACGGCATGAGCGATGATGATATCGTGAAACTTCTCAGCAAGAACCCGAGTTTCCTTGAAATGAGCCACCAGTTTCCGAATAGTGAATGACAATAGCTCTGAAGGGGCAGTAAAGAAGGACATGGGCCTTAGCCGTTCGCCATTCGGCGAGAAATCCGCGGCATTCGGAAGCGGAATCTTACAGAGACCGTGCTTCTCTCCCCACGTCTTAAAGGTGAAAAGCGATTCGTCTTCACCCTCCTCAGGCCCCACCAGTGTCGCCGTTGCAGCTTCTCCTATCGTAAAGGCTGAGAACGAGTTCTCGAGTTCCTGATCATCCTTGAATTCGAAATTCGCGTATTCCCTGAAATTGAACTCGCAGTTGATAATCATTACGAGTTTGTACATCTTCTGGGTGAGGAAACTCTTCGCTATGGACAAACTGCGAATCCAACTTGCGCAGGCGTCAAGCACGTCAAAACATGTCGCCGACTTGAGTCCCAGTTCACTCTGAAAAAGGTTGGCTGTAGCGGGTTCGACCCAGCCTCTTCCGACGCCGGCGTAGATAAGCAGATCGACTTCCTCCGGACTCACCCCCGCCTTCTTCATTGCGTCCTTACCCGCCTTGACACCGAAATCCAGGGCCCTCTCGCCGCTGTTTCTGTGAAATCGGATCTGCGTCCCCGACATCCTGAGGAACCGTCTTATCTTCGACTCCAACGCGTCAATTTCTTCAGCCGAAAAATGGTCTCGGTTCTTGTCCAGGACCTCCCGGATGAGTTCTTCATTGCCGACCTTCTTGCTCGGCAACGCGTAGCCGATACTTAGAATTTTCATCACAGCCTCTATTTGTCTGCTCCAATGCCCGCTTATTGACCAAAGCGGAGTTGGGCACAGAGAGTTCAGTCGAAACGAGCAAACTAAACGAAAGGCCCTCACCCTGTCAACATTGACAGCAATAGGAGCCACGTTTCCACCCCTGAACTCAAGGGAGAGCTTAACAGGATTCGGCAGCTTTAGGCAAACCTCCGGATATTGCAGGCTACAGCGGAAAAAGGGAGATGTTGGTAGCCGCAACGGTCCAGGAAAGAACACTGCGTAAGGATTTGCTCACGGTTAGAACGGTTGGATGCGCTAATAATCAGGCCCGGGAATGAAGGCGTTCTCTTCAGTCCTATCGCTTTTGTTTCGGTTCGCTTACAATAAAAGTGAAAACAGCTTCTTCTGCCCACCGGAAAGGAGGCTTTGTCTGCTATGAAAAAGATGCTTTTCTCTTTGATCCTCTTGCCCATAGCCCTGTCAGCGTGTGGCGGTGAGTCAATTCATTTCCCGCAGGGGGATGTGCAGGCGGGTAAGCAAGTGTTTACAGAACTGAAGTGTTACTCTTGCCACGAGGTTATCGGAGAGGACTACCCGGATCCATCTGCGATCACGCCCACGTTGGGTGCCCTGGGAGCAACGGGAGAAAAGAAGCCTCGTCTTTATCTCGTGGAGTCAATCATCGCGCCTTCACACCAATTCGCGACACCTCGTCCCCCTGCGGGACAGATGACCAGGGACCAGAACATTCAGAGTGGCACGAGGTCGCGGATGAGTGACTACTCGGAACAGCTCACGGTCCGGGAACTCTGCGATTTAGTTGCCTACCTGGAGTCGATTCAGGGAAGCGATGGAACCCAAGTCGCAAGTTTTTGATCACAGATGTGCTCAGTGAGCCCGGCTCAGGGGTTCGCCCTTAGAGAAGGGCGCGACTCGTGCATAGCGTGGAACCGGCTTCCTGGCGAGATAAGATCTCTTCTCGAGGTGTGAACTATAAGCGATCGGCGGACTTGGAGATCGTCTTGGCCAGTCGGTCAATCTCTTTTGTCATAGTGCCGAATGAAGGGCGCTGCAGGTCACTGACATTCACAACTCGTGTCATGTCTTTTTCGTAATAAGCATCGATGCCGTTTGCAACGGCAGTCGCAGAGCGATGCAGCTCTTGACACAGTTCTCTGAGTTCGCTGATTGATCTGGCTCGATCGTAAGAAGGCACCTTGGCTTTTGGGGATTGATCGAGGTATTCAAGCAGGTAATCCTTACGAATCTGTTTCGCAAGCTTTCGAAGCCTCTTGGTCGTCCTTTCCACCTCAACCTCGAACGACTTCCGGCCCAGGATCCCAGCTTCATACTCGTCGATCAGCGATTCGAGCTCCTCTACGGTAGCGATGAGCGAATCGGCTGCCAGGGAAGACTCACTCAGAGCAAGGTTTACGACCTCCTGTGTCAGCGGAGAATCGTCCTGTGCATAACGCCACATGTAGTCATAACCGGACAAGTACCGGTAACGGAGGAGCAACTGATATAGGAACTGATTCGTGTTATACCAGCTCGAGTACTCAAAGAGGGGATTCGGAGTGTAAGTCTGCACCGGAACAGAAGGCGTACCCCCCGATGAACCGCCTACAGCTGGTCGGCCAGATCGCGTCGGCCTGGATATCCCAGCAGGCCTATAGCTGACTCCGGAGCTTGAAGAAGTAGAAGAGCTTGAGACCGATCCCGCAGATGGCGCGGTTCGCCCCCCAGTTGAGGGCCGACCAACGGATGGACGTTCGCTGTTTCCCTGGCTCTGCAACGCCATTGTAGGAGTAGCAAGACCCACCACTACTACCACACTTGCCAAAATGGCGATATACTTCTTCATTGAATTTAACCCTCCTGTAGCCCTTAGAGTATAGGATTTCTCGGGGCGTGAAGCTACAAAAACTTCTATCCAGCTCCATTCTTATAGATGCTCTTCAGATTCGGCTGGTTCAATATCAATTCGGAGATCCATCTGTTCCGGGCCTGCTTCGCCGGCACTTTATCCTTCGTGATGAAACCTGTCGGAACTAAGCCCTGGTGAGATATTCCAGGTTGGTGGGCGGGATAGATCACGGGTTTGCCGGGGCTGAAAACCTGGTTCCGGAGCACTGTACTCCGTCACTCTTTGAGCCTGCATCGGATACCCTGGTTCTGGGGATGGGATTCCAGACGACTCGTCGACGCTTCTCCCAGAGCCTTGTGCTATAAGTTCGAAAGCTATGGACACCCTGTATCAGCTTCTCTTCATTGGTGTCGCTTTCGGCCTGGTTTTGCTCAACGGGTTCTTCGTTGCAGCAGAATTCTCGATAGTCAAGGTGAGGGCTACGCGATTAGACGAATTGATCAAGCGAGGAACCGCCCGTGCTCGTAACGCCAGGAAGTTGGTGAGTAACATGGACGAGTACCTCTCGGCCACCCAGTTAGGTATCACCATTGCGAGCCTTGGCTTGGGTTGGATTGGAGAGCCTGCTTTCGCAGGGCTCTTTCAGCCTGCTTTCGAAGGGCTGGGTGCTCTGGAGCCGGTGCTTGCGCATAGTTTCGCGGTGGCTGTGGCTTTCCTGTTGATCACGTTTCTGCATATTGTTCTGGGGGAATTAGCTCCTAAATCAGTTGCTATCTGGGCGCCTGAGCAGGTTGTTCTAGCTACTTCCGGTCCGATGGTCATCTTCTACCGGATGTCGTATCCGTTTATCTGGGCACTCAACTCAACTGCGACCGCCGTTCTCCGGATATTCGGGATTAGACCCGCTTCCGATCTCGAGAGTGCCCATTCTGAGGAGGAATTACGGATGATCCTGGTACATTCCCATGAGAAAGGGATCCTTGACTGGGATGAACGGCTGATGCTTGAGCGGGTTCTGGAGTTCGGGGATCGATCCGTACGTCAGATCATGGTGCCGGCTGGAGAAGTTCACTTTCTCGATGTCGAAACACCTTTCGAAGAGAACCTGGCAACTGCTAGAAAACATCGGCACACGCGCTATCCTCTTTGTGAAAGTACCTTCGACCATGTTGTCGGGGTCATTCATGTCAAAGAGCTCTTCTGGAGGCACAGGGAATTGGGTCCTAACTTTGACCTGAACGCCATAAGGAGACCAGTGGGCTTTGTACCTGAAACCAAGCTGATCAAGTCGCTGCTGAAAGAGTTTCGGGAGACTCGGACGCATCTTTCCGTGGTTGTGGATGAGTTTGGATCCTCCGTTGGAATTGTCACATTGGAAGACATCCTTGAAGAATTGGTGGGGGAGATACAGGACGAGTTTGATCCGGAAGCACCGACTCCAATGGTTTTGAAGGAGGATGAAAACCACTACCTGGTCCACGGTCGTGCCCTATTGGAAGAGCTGGAGGAGGAATTGGAGATTACTCTTGAGGATGCTGAGAACGATACAGTCGCCGGGCACGTGATGATGCTTCTGGGTAGAACGGCTCGAATCGGTGATGAGGTTATCGTGGCAGGTTGTTTTCGGGCTCGCGTGACCGGGATGCGAAACCTTCAGATTACTGATTTGACCTTTGAACGGGTGCACTGAGGGGCAAATGTCAAATGTCAAGTGTCAAATGTCAGATGACAGGTGACAAATGCCAAATGTCTCGACCGCTCGACTGGGAGGAAGAGCCGTCATCCTCCTTCGCTCTGTGAGCTACGGAGGTCTGGGATCTGGGAGCCAGGGGCTGGGGATCAAACCACTAAATCACTAAGACACAAGAAGATCTTACTAGTGAATTTGTGCTTTAGTGGTTGATCCCGTTTTCCTCCGCCCAAACGGGGGTTATCCGGCATCTCGTAACCGCTATCTGGTACCCGACCATCCTCAATAGGCTCCTATGTTGTTATTCTTACGGTGAGATGGAACAGCTTGTCGAATGCGTACTGAATTTCAGCGAAGGCCGAGACAAGGATCGAAT
>JAUVSF010000170.1 GCA_030597245.1 Acidobacteriota bacterium | reverse complement strand
GACGAAGGAGGGCCGGCCCTGGGTTACCGGCGATCCCCTCACCGGAGTCCCGCCTTGCGGGACGGCATGAGTTTCGCAGATCCACCCTCCTTAGGATTCCTGGATGGCTGAATCTGTGCGTTTCTGTTAACAACGGGGTGAATTCGACCTGGCACCTTCCCCTCACAACCGCCTTTCAACAACCTGCAGCCATTTCCTGGGGTAAACTTCTTTGCTCACCTCTGGCAAGCCGCTCTGCGACTGCGTTTCCCCGCAGCGCGATTGGCTACCAGGGGCTCAAAGGAAACAAGGTGGTGGTTATGGGTCCCTCAGGGACACCAGCAAGTCTTGACTGCAGATCGACCTGCTGGGATCTGCTCAAGGTTAACCCTTGATTCCTGGTGATCTTGGTATCTTTGTGGCGAGTTTATGAATTGCCCCGGATAGGAAGGGCGTGTTGCCGAAATTGGCCCTGTTGCGATTTGAGCCACAGACCCGGAAGATAGACGGAGCTTGAAGTTCGCACTGCGAAGCACTTCGACAACATTCGAGGATTGGAGAGGATCGAGCAGGGGGCCGAAGCCCCCTGTGATGACAACACCGGAAGGATCACTCTTCCTTCTCAGCTTCCGGCTCCTTCGGCTTCGAGACAACTACTCGATCTTTCAGAGCAAGAAACTTTTTCTCGCCAATCCCACGGACATTCATTAGATCTTCTGCCTTCTTGAACGGTCCGTTCTCATCCCGGTAGTCTACGATCCGTTTCGCGATCGCCGGCCCAATTCCGGGAAGCGTGTCAAGCTTCTCAACATCAGCTTGATTGAGATTGATTTTGTCCCCGTCCTGGGCCAGGACGGGCACGGGTGCGGCGAACAGCGTCAATACCACTATCCAGCCAACTGTTAGTAACCATGTTTTGTGCATCTGTTTTCCTCCTTTGAGACGTTATGCATTTCAGTAACTAATAACGTCCGAGGAAGAAAAACTACGATACACCAGGTGGAGAACCGAGATACCACTTCAGGAAATCAGGTCCATAAATACAGGCAGCAATCGCGGTCAAACCCAGGAAGGACCCAAAGGGCAGTTCATAGTGCCGCCCCCTGCTGGAAAGAAAAATGTACGCACCACCAAAGACTGCACCGAGCAGAGAACCCACGAGAATTGTCAGCCAGGCAGCTTTCCAGCCGGCAAAGGCTCCTACCATTGCCATCATCTTGATGTCACCGAAACCGAGTCCTTCCCTCTTACGGAGCTTGAAATAGAGATACGCCACGGCCCACAGAAATCCTCCACCAAAGAGTATTCCCGCGAAGGAATTCACGTAACTTGAAAGCCAGCTATTTCCTACCCAGAAGGTACCTGTCCCCTGAAAGAACTCTGCGGACTGCAGCGGAGCAAGCAGGAACCCAATAACCGTTCCTCCTAAAGTAATTACATTGGGCAGGATTCTCTCAAAGAGGTCGATGAAAACCAGCACAATCAGCAGACTGATGAAGATCGCGTTAACCAACAGAGGAGTGGTGAATCCATACTTCTGGAAGAGGAGCAGGAAACAGACAGCGGTAATCGCCTCGACGGTGGGATAGACCCAGCTTACCCGCTCGCCGCAGCCACGACAACGGCCCCGCTGAAGCAAGTAGCTGAACACGGGAATATTCTCAAGCGGCCTCAAAGCTCGGCCGCAGTGTCTACAGTGCGACCGGGGCGTAACAATCGACTCTCGCTGAGGAATTCGAAAAATGCAAACGTTGAGGAAGCTGCCAATGATCAAACCCGCCGCAACGACTAATAGATCTGCCAAAAACATGCGAGGATTATAGACTAGTCATCTGCGTCTGCGAGGAAGAGTGGATTCCTTAACCGGAATAGCCCATAGAAGATTTACTACCAAGGCACCAGGGACACCAAGGGTCAAGGCTTTAGATTTGGTGATCCTGGTGCTTTGGTGGTTTGAATTATTCCGGCCTTCTGGCTGATACGATGTCGTTCTCGTCTACGATGGTGAACATTGCCGTCCGGAGCGCAGTCAGAGCCAACTGATAATCGACGACCGCACGGAGCTCCCGGACCCGTGCATCGGCGAGATCTCTCTGGTAACGCAATACTTCAAAGTTAGTGGAAAGGCCGGCCTCAAACCGCTTGGTCTCCCCCTCCAGCTGCTCCTCAGACAGCTCCCGAGCCACCTGAGCGGCTTCCAAGCCTTTCTTCCGTGTGTTGATCGACTCATAAGCGTTGCGCACCTCAACCATGACCAGCTGCTCAGTATCCTTCCTCCGGCTCATCATCTGTCTATCGGCTATTCCCAACTGGGCAAGTTGACTTTCGTTCTGCCGGTTTCGGAGCGGGATCTCCAAATTGACCCCGACTTGCCAATTGATGAAATCAAAGCCGACCATCTGGCTCCATGCGGTGGCGATCGTTCCGAAAAATGGGCTATCTTCCCCCCGCTTGTCGTCACCCGAAGTTCCGATCGGATTCAGAATGGCCTGTACGTCGATCGCTGGTTTGCCTAACCGTTTGTAGTATTTCCGATCAACTTTGTTCTTCTCCAGTTCCAGATCTATCTGATCGATCTCCGGCCGCCGCTTTAGGGCCGTGTTGATAGCTTCATCGAGCGAGATGGTCAGGTCTCTGATCTGCGGGCGCTCGGTCGGAATCATGCTGAGGTCCCAGAGGCTAGCCTTGGGGTCGCGCGCCACCAGTCTTTTGAACTGGTTCTGAGCGTTGATGATGGCAACTTCCGATGTAATCATCTCCTGCTCACGGGTCGCTACCTCTGCTCGAGACGAAGTGATCTCAATCGGAGCCATTACGCCGATCTCAACTCTCTTGCGATTGTTGCGATACTGGATGATCGCCAACTCCATGGAACTGCGCCGTGCTTCATAGTTTTCAATGGCATACGCCAGCTCCCAATACTGGTTCTCAACTTGCTGGACGATCTCCGAAACCCGTTGCTGGAACTGTTGATCGCTGATCTCGGTATCCAAGTTGAAGAGCTTGAATTGTCTCTCGGTCTGCGTCTGCCTGAACCCTCTCAACAAAGGCTGGTTGAACGTGAATCGCAGCCCAGCGCTGTAAGTGGGGTTGATGAAGGCGCTTGCGTCATTGGTCAGGTTCCGGCTGTTATTGAATCCGATCTCATAGTTTCCACCCCAGGGGATACTCTGCCTAAAAGCAGTATTGAACAGGACACCCTCCCGTTCGAACACGGCAATGGCACCCGCTTCCAACAATCTGGTCGTGGGCGATTTGAATGAGTTCCAACCGATGGTAGCTGTAAAGACGGGGTCATAGAAACCTTTTGTCCCAAAGACACGCGACCGATTCAGTTCCTCATTGAAATTCTCGATTTCAATCTCCAAATTGTTGGTCAGCGCCAGCTTGATCGCATCAGCCAGCGAGAGTTCGAGAATGGCCCCTCCAGCCTTCACCTGTTCCACATAAGATTCCGGGACCTGGTAATCTTCAGCCTCGGACGCCGCCTCCTGTGCGCAAACAGGTTGGAAAGTAAGAATCAGGGCTAAAACAATAAGTGCAGTTCTGGCTACTTTCATTGTCGCTCCGTTGTATTTAAAGGGTCCTCTTGAATTAAACACCGCGTCCATTGTTCTCTTGTCATTAACGCCGTTTCCTATCCTCTCGGACAGCTACGACATCTTACTCCACAGTTTCAATACGTCTCACCCCACAGTCTTATTACGTCTTAGATACGTCTTTGTTTTTGGAAAAGTTCAGGTACAGGGATTTCCCGGCAATGAAAGCAAAAAAAAGGCTGCACTCGGAAAAGAGTGCAGCCTTTGGCTACAGTTCAATCTTGTTTACGGTTCTAAGACCCATCATCGGGGTCGTCGGGATCATCCGGATCTTCGCCCTGCTTTTTCAGCGACGGACGTTTCAAGGTAGGTCGATCATCCTGAAGTTCCGGCTCTTCCCTTTCGGACCTGTCCGTGTTGGTTTTGCGCTTCAAAGTCGGGCGCTTCGACGGCCCTGCCGATCCCGCGCTCCCCGGAGCAGCCAATTTGTTGTCTATGGCAATCAGGCGAGCCTTTACACGGTCGAACTCTGAAGTGTTGACCACATACTCCTCTTTGAGCGGGAGAAAACTCATTTCTCCCTGGACCTTGACAATCCTGTCGTCGACCGGGGGATGGGTTCTGAAGAAGCTGGTGAACTTACCGGGCTTGTTCTTCTCTCTGGCCTGAAGCTTTTCGAAGAACGTAATGTAACCGTTCGGATCGTACCCGGAATTCCACAAGTACTGCGTTCCCAGTTGATCCGCTTCCGATTCCGAACCGCGCGTGATCCCAAGGACAGCCAGAGACATGCCCATTCCCAAACCCTGGCGGATTGCCATCTGGGCCCAGTACCCGCCCACGAAGAGCGCCGGCAACGTGGCAAACTGCAACAGCTGAGACTTGGTCATTCTCTCAGTCGCATGGCGGGCCGCAACGTGCGCAATCTCGTGAGCCATACCGCCCGCCAACTCTGACTCGTTGTCTGATTCGAGGATCAAACCTTTGTTTACGTAAAAATACCCTCCAGGCAACGCAAAAGCGTTGACTTCATCGGTATCGACTACCTTGATAACAAATGGGACCTTGGCGTCCGAGTGCTTGACAATTTCCTGCCCCACTCGATCGATATACTCGACGACCACCGGGTCTTCCACCAGCCTTGCCGTCTGCTCAAAGAACTGCGCGTACTGAGCTCCCATCTGAATCTCTTTTTCAAGAGAAATAAAATTGGGGAAGATTAGAGCAACCTTTCCATTAATATCCCGGTTCCCGATGTCCTCGACATCTTTATGCTTGCGACCGGCAAATGCCGGCGCCGGCATAAACACAGCCACGATCAGCATGACTACCAGAAGTCGCCCAAGTTTTGATCTCATAGAAGACCTCGTCTCACAATTCATTATAGAGCAAATCTGCCCAATCTTGCTCACTAATTTCGCCGGGTCTTTCCTCTGGACCTCAGCTCTGATAACTTTCCCATGTGTTCCTCTATTAAATAAGACTAAGATTTGGCCTGAAGGTTTCAATGACACGAGAGCCATCCGATGAAAGTATTGACAGCAGACCAGATGCGGCAGGTTGACCGACTTTCGACCGAGGTCTTCGGCATTCCCAGCCTGACCTTGATGGAAAACGCCGGTTTCAATCTTCACCTTGCAATCCAGGGGCGTTTCGACGAGCCGGAAGACTTGCAGATAGCTATCATTTGTGGCAAAGGTAATAATGGCGGTGACGGACTTGTCCTGGCTCGTCAACTGATTACCAGAGGTTACAGCCCTGACATCTTCTTGCTGGCTGCCGAGAGCGAGATTTCCGGCGATGCAGCTGTGAACCTCAACATCCTCAACAAGTCCAACTACCCTGTTTTCGAAATTACATCGGGCGAGCAATGGTACGCCACTGCAGCTAATCTCGGAATCTACGACGTCATTGTCGATGCGATCCTCGGTACTGGAATCACGAAACCGCTCCGCGGCTTCTATTCTCAAGTGGTCTCGGACATCAATGAAACCGATGCTTTCGTTCTGGCAGTCGATATTCCGTCCGGTATGTTTTCCGACTCAGTCGAGCGCCCCCCTCTCTCTGTCTGGGCAGATATGACCGTGACCTTTACCGCTCCCAAAATAGCCCAGATTCTTGGAGAAGGAATCGAAGCAGTGGGCGACCTGATCGTTGCGCCGATCGGTAGCCCTTCAGAACTGATGGACAAGCCCGAGTACTTCTTGAATCTCCTCACAGCGGAAGCGGTGTCCTCACGCTGCCAACGGCGAGCTGAGAGTTCCCATAAAGGAACCTACGGACACGTGACGGTGATATCTGGAAGTCGTGGCAAGTCGGGGGCAGCCAGTCTTAGTTCATTTGCAGCCCTTCGAACCGGATCAGGACTGGTAACGGCCTTTGTACCTGAAGCTGTCCAGGCACTGGTCGCGTCCGTGCACCCTGAAGTGATGACCACAGGTTATTCCGCGACCGACCAGGGGACGTTCTCCGCTTCCGCTGCCGAAAATGTTCTCGCCGATCTGTCCGGCAAGGATGCTGCAGCTTTGGGCCCGGGCCTCACTACCCATCCTGAAACGATCGAATTCGTTCACAGCCTCGTCCGGCATTCTAAAGTCCCTCTGATCATCGACGCCGATGGTTTGAATGCCTTCTCACAGGAGACGTCTCAGTTGGTCAATGAGCACGGGTCACCCCTCATTCTGACGCCGCACCCGGGTGAATTCTCCCGGCTGATCGAGAAACCGGTGAGCGAAATTCTGCACCTGCCGGTTGAAACGGCGAGAGCCTTTGCAGTTGATCACTCCGTATGGCTGGTTTTGAAGAACTTTCGGACCTTAGTCGCGGCCCCGAACGGACAAGTGTTTGTCTCCCCAACCGGGAACCCGGGCATGGCCACCGCAGGTATGGGAGATGTGCTCACCGGCGTACTGACTTCCGCTGTGGGAACAGCGGTCGCGCAGGAAGCCTCAGCGCCCGAAGACATAACAGCCGCAGTTTGCTTCGGCGTATTCCTGCACGGCCTGGCGGGAGATTTAGCCGTGGACGAGATCAACGAAAACGCCCTGGTTGCAGGCGATGTGATCGAATTCCTCGATACCGCCTTCGAAATGCTTTCCAACCACTGATGCAGCGGCTAAGAATTATCTCCGAGAGCGAAGAGTCCACCCTTGAGGCTGGACAGCGCCTTGCCGAGAGGCTTTCCAAACCGGTCGTTATTCTTCTGTTCGGGGAACTGGGGGCCGGCAAGACTCTTCTGACCAAGGGCATTGCAAGGGGTCTCGGCGTGGAGGACGTATCTTTGGTGCACAGTCCGAGCTTCAGCCTGGTCAACGAATACCCGGTTCCCAATCACACCATCTTCCACATTGACCTTTACCGACTGGACACAGTCCGGGACCACTACTCGATAGGTCTGGACGAAATCCTGGACAGCGGGGAATACGTGGTAGTCGAATGGGCCGAGAAGATTCTCTTCCCAGTCAAGAACCCTGTGAAGGTTTCGATAAGCGTCATGGAAAATGACGCTCGCGAAATTGTGATCGACCAGAGTGCCGAGGTGGAAGCGAGCAAGTGACAAATGTCGAATGTCAAATGTCGAACCGGTGAACGGCCTGCCCTCCATAGCTTCAGCGAAGGAGGGTTATCGGGGAGTGTGTAGTAAATAGTAGGCAGCCAGTGTTCCGCATTCGACGTTCCTTGGTGTTCTTGCCCTGGTGGTGAGTTTATGAACCGTGCCGGTTCCAGTATAGGGAATATTATTTCAAGAACCTGAAGACCAATCACACTCTGATGAGCAACCTGGATAGATTATGAATCTGACAAGCCTTTTTTCACACCAAGCTCCAAGAGATCTCACTCTGGAGCTGACGGGACACCTGATCGAAGCGCCCAGTCTCAACGAATACATGGAGTTGGTACTGCCCAAGATTGGCCGTCTTTTCGGCACTGAGAAGCTCTGTCTTGTTGATTATTACGAGCACACCGATCATTTTGACCTGATTCATTTCGAAGGTTACCCACCTGATTTCCGTTTTAACCTGCAGCGGAGAATGCGTGAGATGGAAGTACAACGCGCGGGTTCGGAACGTCAACCTTATCGCTCTCACGCGAATCCGAATCTGCTTTGCATTCCCTTCTATCTGCAAGACATTCTGGAAGCAGTTCTGGTCGTGGAGGGGGATCAGCCGATAGAACTCACTCCTGAAAGAAGCGCGGCCGCCTTGATCATCTCAACCTTCCTTGGACTATTCATGTCATCGACTCGCCTGGAGGTGAATCGAGAGCAGTTGGTCGATTTCAACGACCTGCACCGTGCCAGAGAGATTCAACTCAACTTTTTGCCCAGAGGCTATCCGAACCGACCCAAATATGAAGTGTTTGGATATAGCACTTCTTCCAACCTCGTGGGGGGCGATTACTTTGACTACTTTGATGATCGCGGAGATTCTGTTCAGTGCATCCTTGCAGATGCCTGTGGACATGGATTAGCCGCCGCCTTGATCATGTCGAATTTCAGGGGCATCCTGAAGTCCCAGGTATCCCGACATGATGATTACAGCCAGTTGTTCAACTCGCTCAACCAGCTCATGCACTTCGATGAAGATCTCATCCAATACTTAACTGGTGTCTTTCTTTACTTTGATCAAGAAAGCGGGGTTCTGAGATACCTGAATGCCGGCCATTACGAGCCGTTGGTTTTTGACTTGCAAGGTAATGTGAGGGGTCTGCCCGGTAGCGGGCCTCCTCTGGGTATGTTCAAGGGATCGAAGTACGTACCCGGTGAGGTAAGGTTACAGCAAGGAGACCTCGTTGTCCTCTACACGGATGGTCTCGTCGACGTCGAAACCAGGGACGGAGATTACTTCGGAACTGAGGGGATCACCGCCGCAATTCAAGATCATCGCAGTCTGCCTTTGGAGCAGATTTCGGAACAGGTCGTGCGCAGTGCTGAAAAGTTCGGAGGTGCGGGTTCTTTCGAAGACGATGCCACGCTTTTTCTGATGCGTATTAAGTAACTCGCTCGGAATTCCCGTTGCCTTTGCCAAGGCTCATGCCTTATCGGTAGAACCAGCCTACGTAGCGGAGGATAAGCTTTCAGCTTGTCACGTTGGGAACTCGCTGTTGGGTGACGACCTGGAAGGTCATCCTCCCGGAAGATAAGCTTCCAGCTTGTCACGTCGGGAACGAACTGCACAGCGACGACTTGTAAGGTCATCCTCCCGGAGGATAAGCATCTTGCTTGTCGTGAAGCTTGTCATGACGACCTGGAAGGTCATCCTCCCGGCCGATAAGCATCCTTTCTTGTCCCCTCGACCAGCGCGGCGTTCCTCCCCCCGGAGGATCGGCTTCCAGCTTGTCGCTTTGGAGCTGGCTTTTCCGTGTCGGCCTG
>JAUVSF010000636.1 GCA_030597245.1 Acidobacteriota bacterium | reverse complement strand
CTGGCCTCCTCGAGATGGGAACGTGGATTGCATGAGAATCTCCATTGCAGTATATAGATTTACGAATCTACTCATGTACTCATAAATGAGATTTGTATTCTTGGAGGGATTCATGCGAGTAGCAACAGAAGCCGAAAAGGTAGCCCTGACGCTACTGACGGTACTCATGTTGCTGGTACCATCGACAGTGCTCCTGGCAAGGGGCCAACCCGATGGTGCCATCAACGTAGGCTCTCAGGCGTGCTCAGACTGTCACCAGGAACTCTCCGCCGAGTTCACGCGTACGGTTCACGCCCGTCTCGCCTCTTTTGAGTTGAGCGGAAATGTCGCAGGTTGCGAGGCTTGCCACGGACCTGGAAGCAAGCACATCGAATCGCTGGACACAGTCGACATCTTCAATTACTCAGATGAAGCATCGATTGAAAGCATGGAAGGCCGCTGCCTTAGCTGCCACACAGAGGGCATGGGAGCTTTCTGGCCTTACAGTGAGCATTCAGAAAATGGCATTACGTGCACGAATTGTCACAAGATCCATCAAACCGGGCCAAATCTCCCTCCGGATCCTTCGGGACCTGCTCTGATCGAACGGGCTACGGTCACAGGGATGGACAAGACTCCTGCACCGATCAGGGCGAGTCTGAAGAAACCGGAACGGCTGCTCTGTATGGATTGTCACCGCACAGTGGGTGCAAGAATGATGCTTGCCTCGAGACACCCTGTTCCCGAGGGCAAGATGGAGTGCAGTTCGTGCCATCAGGTTCACGGCTATGAGCTGGGAATGATCCGCACAGAGGAGCGGCTCAATGATCTGTGCCTGGACTGTCACACCTCGAAGCAAGGCCCCTTTGTCTTTGACCATCCACCCGTGATGGAAGATTGCGGAACCTGTCACGTCCCCCACGGTTCGGTGGTGAACAATTTACTGAAACAGAACGAACCTTTCCTCTGCCTCCAGTGCCACGAGGCACATTTTCATATCGGCAGAGAAGGCATTTCTGAGCCGATTAACCGTCCAACCGGAGGAAGCGACAACCCCTGGGGAGCCTCCGGATGGAGACTAGCTTTTGGTACCAAGTGCACTCAGTGCCACCAGGCGGTTCATGGAACTGACCTACCCAGCCAGAGTATGCCGAGCCAAGGAAAGGGTTTAACTCGCTAGAAAAGGAAATGGCAATGCAGACAATAATGAAACACATAGTTATTGGCGGGTTGCTCGTTCTCCTGCCGGCCCTGCCGGCCCTAGCCGAGTCGGCAGGAGCGGACGCAGTTGAATCGGAAGCGACTGAGCCCGAAGCTACAGAAGCTGAATCGAGTGAGACGTCGGAGTCGGCTGAGACCCAGTCACAGCAGGATATATTGCAGGGACTGGTGCCGTCACACTTCCGAGGTGGATTCGCATCGATTTCGGGAATCTACGACAACTTGAAGGGTTCTCAGGAGGTAATCTCCAAGTACACCCCGGCAAACCAGGGTACCAGACCTGGTGCCCGCCTGGGACTCTGGGGATACTCCGATGGAGTCGGCTACAACGTCTTCGGAAGGTATGGAGGGGATTCGACGGATCAACAGTATGAAGCTGGAATCGATCTGAAGCGTTATTGGAAAAGCAAGTTCGTATTCAACAAGATGCCTCATCGTCTGATCAACGATCCTCTCGTCAACCTGGATGCAGCCAAAGGCGGTCCCGTTGTCCGGCACACCTCGAATGATGAAGATATAAATTACTGCCCAGTCTATCAGGATGCCCGCTGGACAAACCGGATCAAAGCGGGGTCACTGGTTACTCTGAAGTTTGACTATCGGAACCAGATCAGGAAGGGAACCTACCAGGGCAGGACGATGAGCAAATGCTCAACCTGCCACGTAGTTTCCAATGTCAACGAGATGGATCAGGAAACTGTGGAGTGGAGAGCCGGGTTCGAAGTTGGGAACGCCAGGGCAAAGATTGGATACGAATATCTAAATCGTGATTTTGAGGAACGCGCCCCCACACCCATGAACTTGTATGACGAAGTTCAACATCCAGCGACTGGTGCGCGGGTCTTCACCAACAGAGCTCAGTTTGAAAAAGAGGATGGCCCACTTCCCTACAACCAGATTCCCAAGTTCGAGAAGAGGCGTCACCTGGTCAAAGGTCGCGTACAGCTGTCTGAGAAAGGGGGAGCACTCATTGGCACCTATCTCAACGGGAAGGACAGTAACAAAACTTCGAATTATGAAGTTGACACCAACTTGATGAGCGGCAGGTACTCTGGGTTTTTAGGAAAGAACTTCAGGGTTAATGTTATCGTCCGCGACCTGAGCATAGACTCGGATAGTCTGTTTGTTGACGTCAATGAAAGACCGGCGGATGCCGGCCCCCAACTGGGGAAGACATATCCCGAAGCCTATCCATCGTACGGTGTAGCTGATTACTGGACAAGATCAAGCCTGACCAGGAATGTCCTCGACTTCAAGGTCGATGGCCGGCTCAAGCTGGCTCATAGAACATACTTCCGTGTTGGGTATCGCTACGAAGGCCTCGAGAGACCAACCTTTGAAGTCAGAAACACAACTACAAACACGCTGCGTCTGGGCTTCAGTTCTTCAGCATTCAAGACACTCAAAGCACAACTGAACTATCAGTACGACAGCATCAAACGTCCGTTTACCCATATTCACGCCGCACTGCCCCCGGGGCTACAGATGGAACCGACTGCAAGTCCGCTCATCGGAACACAGTACTACGAGATCTACAGAGCGCGGGAAGCCAACCTGACAAACTTCCCGACCAAGGAACACAACCTCTTTGCCTCCGTCACGTGGACTCCCTCTGATCGCGTCGGGTTAACCGCCCAGTTCAGAGGTGTGGAAGGCAGTAACGGTAAGGCAAACGACATCTCTGACTGGAGCAACAGCGTACTGGCACCTTCAGTCCAGCTCTGGCTGGCTCCTTCGGAAAAGGTTGACCTGCTGGCAAGCTACACCTTCACAGGCAGGAGGACCGATTCGTTGTTCACCATAGCTG
>JAUVSF010000125.1 GCA_030597245.1 Acidobacteriota bacterium | reverse complement strand
TCGATCGGAACCTACAACTCGGCCCCTTCTTTTCCCCTTCTTCCAGATGAGAGCGACTCACTCTGAAAGGGAACTTCCTATAGATTCGGTCCTCCCAGCACACCGATTCATTTCCAGCGCGCGCTCGTTGATGCTAGAATCTTTCGGATTGCCCCACTTGAGAGGGAGGAGGCTGACGAAGTGAGCGTTGGAATTGAGCACGTAGAAAAGGTCTACAACCGCTATTCTCGGTACTACGACTTGATCTTTGGGAAGGTCTTTCACAGCGGCCGGGAAATGGCGCCGCTACTGCTGGAGCTGCAGCCCCAGATGAAGCTTCTCGAAGTCGGTGTGGGAACTGGACTTTCGCTACCGATGTTACCTCGAACCGTGAATATCACAGGCGTTGACCTGTCAGAGAAGATGTTGGCCCAGGCGCGGAAACGCCTCGAAACCGAACAGTTGCAGCGCAACGTTCAGCTTCTCAAGATGGATGCCACACACCTCCAGTTCCCTGACAACTGCTTTGACCGTGTCCTGGCAGCCTATTTTATATCGGTGGTTCCCGACCCAGTGCTGGTGATCAGCGAGATGAAGAGGGTCTGCAAACCAGGTGGTTATCTTGTGTTTTTGAACCACTTCCGAAACGAACACCCGGTTGTCGGCTTTTTCGAGAAGATTCTCTCCCCGATGTTTTACCGACTCGGATTCAGGACCGACCTGGATGTCAACCAGTTGATGAAGGACTGCGACCTCGAAATCGAGACGCTTGAGCAAATTGATTTCCTGGGGCACTGGAAAGCCGTACGCTGTATTAACGAGAAATAGGCTCCTGTACTTTCGAAAAGCCCTTTAGACCGTACATACTGCGGTGGGATTGATCAGCTTCCAGAGATGGCCGGAACTAAGAACCGGGTCTAACCACTAAATCACTAAAGCACGATCCAATAATTCTTTGGTGTCCTTCGTGCCTTGGTGGTAGATCTTACCGATAACCCTCCTTCGCTGAAGCTATGGAGGGCAGGCCGATAACCGGTTCGTCGTTCGCACTTCGACAAGCCCTGAACTCCGAATTCCCAACTCCCACCTCCCAATTGCCTTAATCCCCTGCGCTAAACGATTCCGGCGAAGTCATTTCATTAATGACCTCAGTTTCACCTGTCACTTCAGGCGAGTATTTCTGGGAGAGTTCATATCGGTAAGTCAACGCTTCCTCCAGGGTATGGAATGCCGCCAACTCCGTCTGTTCGACCAGCCGTCGCCGGCCACCCTCGGTCTCATCAACTTCCTCGACCGAGAGCCAAACTCGATAATACTTCGTACGCACTGGCCGCCTCCTTATCAGAATTAAACACTATGGCCGTCAGAGCAACATTCCCACAGCCAGCTATTGTTATCCGTCTGAGAAAACCAAAGCCCTGTCAATCTACCGAGCAATTCACATGCCATCAGATTCAACAGGCTCTCAGGTGGAGATATTCGTTTATACCTTCGCGGACGAAAAGGAACGCCAATCTCTCCATTTCCATGCCTGAAAAACAGCAGTTCCCATGAGAGAATGGGCTACCAACGAGCCTTGTGCATTCATGAGTCTATCAACCCAAGACTGGGGCAATTGACCCTAGGAACCAAGGGCTCAGTTCTTTCAACTTTCTGGGACACACGTGGCCATACTTTTCGCTAGAATACAGCTTACTTGAGGTAGTCGCTTAGTAGGTGGAATAGACGTCCTGTTCCACCCGAAGCGTTTAACTGGAACGATTGTTGCGTCAACCAGGGCTCTGGGGCTATTTGTGTAAACTACAGGAGCCTTTTTAGGCACCCATGGTATATTTCAGACTCTTTGAGTAGGGACAATGAAACAACCTGCAATCGAGACAACGACACCAAGTACAACAGATTCTGCCAAACTCAATAGACGGACGGTGCAGCAGCACATCGTAGAGGTCGTCAGCGACTCCGGCGAAGGTGCTCAGACATGCGGGCAGATGTTCGGGACCGTCAGCGCCAAAATGGGCAATGGAATCTGGACGGTCGAGATCATTCCAGCCGAGATCGAGCCGCCGCGTCGATCCAGTGCCGGCGCTAGTGGGAACCGAATCCGCCTGGGTTCGAATCCGGTGACAAATGCTGGTGACACAGCTGATGTGGTCATTGCTTTCAATGAGCAGGTCCTCTACAGCAGGATCGATGGCGGAGCCTTGAAACCGGGAACCCTGGTATTTCTTGAGAGTGTATGGGCGGAGGATCCTCAAGAGGAAGTTCGAAACGCATACCAGGAGGCGCTTGCGGACTTCAAGAAGAGAGAGTTTGAAGTCATTGAAGTCCCGATGGAAAAGGAGTGTCTCAAGCACACCGAAGATCCTCGCCGTGGCAAGAACATGTGGGCACTCGGCTTGCTATGCGCCATTTATGAACGCGATTTGGAACTTGTGCATGGCGAAATCGTCAAGAAATTCACCCGCAAAGGAAAGTCGGTCGTTAACACAAACCTTGCCTTGGTTGACGCCGGGTTTAATTGGGCCAAAGAGAATCTGAGCTACCGTTTTGAAGTGCCTGTGGTTGGAACTCCGGAGCCAATGGTGGTCATGAACGGAAACCAGGCTGTGGGATTGGGAGCCATGGCCTCTGGAATGGACGTTTGCTCCATGTATCCGATTACCCCTGCAACTTCGGCGTCTCACTACCTTGCCTCGGTGTTCCATAAGGCGGGTGGAGTTGTCCACCAGGCTGAGGACGAGATAGCAGCCGTCGGGTTTGCCCTGGGAGCGTCCTACGCGGGAAAGACGGCCTGTACTATCACCTCAGGCCCCGGACTGGCTCTTAAGAGCGAGTTCCTGGGCTTGGCCGTGATGGCGGAGATTCCCCTTGTAGTCGTTGTCGTCCAGAGAGGTGGCCCCTCCACAGGGCTTCCTACCAAGATTGAACAGGGTGATTTACTGGCTACCCTTTACGGGTCGCCGGGAGATAGCCCCAAGATTATCCTTGCTGCAGCCACAATTGACGAGTGCTTTCACTTTGTCATTACGGCCCGCAAGCTGGCCGAGCAATTTCGCGGTCCGGTCATTGTCCTGACGGATGCTAACCTGGCTACAGGACAACAGCCCTTCAAACGTCCGGTGATCAGAGAAGAATGGTTGGCGCCCCCGATTGACCAGTCGCAATGGGACAGTACGGTTCCACCTTTCGACTGGGACCCTGAAACCGGTATATCCCGGCGCCCAATCCCGGGGCAGCGGGGAGGCGAGTATGTCCTGACCGGGCTGGCACATGGAGAAGAGAGCCGCGTTGCCTACGAATCAGGCATCAACCAGCGTGCGATGGCGATGCGCAGCCGTAAGTTGGCTGTCCTTCAGAACTCTCTGAAACAGCCCAAACTACATGGCGCTTCCGAAGGAGACTTGCTGGTAGTTTCCTGGGGATCAACTCTCGGCGCTGTTGAAGAAGCAATTGATCGCGTAAGGGAGGATGGAGGCAAGGTTGCTTCTCTTCATCTGCGTTTCCTTTCACCGCTTGAACCTGGTTTGAAAGAGATCTTCGGCCGCTTCAAAAAGATCATGACCGTAGAGATCAACTACTCCGACGAGGAAGGTGAACCATATATCACACCCACGACCCGTCGCTATGCTCAACTGGCCAGAATCCTCAGAGACCATACGCTGGTTGACGTGGATTGCTGGTCACGCGTCCCGGGCAGTCCGATACCTCCCGGTGCGATTGAGGCTGAACTGCGCAAACGGCTGAATACTGAAAACTGAGGAGCCGAACAAATGTATGGCTTGAAAAAAGATTGGGTTATGGAGAAACGACCGCGAGTCTGTGTGCTCGAAGATTATGTCGGGAGCGAAGCTCGATGGTGTCCTGGCTGTGGTGATCACGCGGTGCTCAGCTCAGTGCAGAGAGTTGCACGCGACCTTCAACTGCCGCCTGAGAAGACTGTTATCGTCTCCGGAATCGGCTGTTCGAGCCGTTTTCCACACTACATGAAAACCTACGGCTTTCACGGTCTTCATGGTAGAGCTTTACCGGTTGCCTGTGGAATCAGGAGTCGCCGGCCGGACCTCGACATAATTGTCGTAACAGGTGACGGTGACTGCTGCGCAATCGGGACGGCTCACTGGATCCATGCGATTCGATACAACATGAACATCACCGTACTGCTGTTGGACAATAACATTTATGGTCTAACCAAGGCCCAGACATCTCCGACAACAAAACGCACAGAACGATCGAATACACACCCCAGGGGTTCCTTTTTCGTGTCACTGAATCCGATATCGGTAACTCTTGGAATAGACAACGCCTCTTTTGTTGCTCAGACGGTAGACTGGAATCCCCCTCATCTGTACGAGACAATCAAGGCGGCTCATGAGCACAAGGGCACTTCATTTGTCAGAATCCTTCAGCGATGCCCCCACTATACCTCCCACATTTTTGCAGAGGCTCAGCGTGACAGCTCATTAATGCTGCTGATGCGTCATCCGGAAGGGATTAACGTGCCGGATGCTGTTGCCAAGACGTTTAAGAATCAGGTCGAGCATGATCCTTCCAACCTGAACGAGGGACGGGAAATAGCGAGCCAGTCCAACGGAGTCTACCCGATTGGTCTTTTTTACAAGAACCCTCAGGCTGAACGCTATGACGATTTCACTTCGTACGGTTTGGAAATGGGCCCGTCGGCAGAGATCGAAGCAGTTAATGAAGCCCTGGACCGCTTCATGGTTTGAGGGAGAGCCGGAAGTCGAGAGTTTAGGGACATCTTGAGAAATGCCTGACTTGCCTGACCTGGAAGCAGTTCAAATGCCGTCGGAACACATCGTGCCACGGACAGACGATGAGCGGACCTTTGTAGGTGACGCCGCAACAATTGTGAATGCGACCGAAAGAAGGATCTGCGGTCGGCAGAATGTCCGAGCTCTGCCTGTGGTTGAAGGCCTGGCGCTTACCGGGGCAAGAACAGCCACCCTTCTCGAAAATGCACAGTCGTCGGAACTCCACGCTGGGGCATTGAGCCTTCCTATTGTGCAGCATGCGTGGAGTCGGAACACCTGTCCATTCTCCCCTGAGATTCCCTCGATCATTGTTGCCGAGACCCTACAGCAGGCCGCGGACCAGTGTGTTGTAAGCCACCTCCTGAGTGAGCGGACAGGCGTCTTTGTTCTGTCAGTTGTCGGCCAATCTCTTTGTAGAATGATCGGCCAGGCAGTTCTACCAAACCAAACCTCGATCGAGTTACTTCTGGGCTCAGCCACGGATATATCCAGGGTGAAGGAGAGGAAGACGATTCGATCGAGTAATTGGCTCGAACAAACGGCCTTGGCCTGCTACTCTGAAGTTGAAGAAACCTTCCGCAGAGCCTGTGGACCGATCACGACCGATGGAGTGAACGGCACAGACTACATCGTTATCGCGTCAGGTGATACAGCGCGGTTAGCCCGGATTCTGCTGCGTTCGGTCGGCCGGCAATTTGGGCTGGTCAGTGTTAATCAGCTTCGCCCTCTTCCCGTCGGTGCAATCTTAGGCGCTCTGCCCGAGGACGCCCATCTGATTGTGCCTGTCGTTGAAGGGAACCCGGTGGACCGAGAGCTGGCAAGTAGTCTGGAATCCTGTCTGCAAAACACAAAGGGGAAAGTGCCGGAGATTGCGTGGGTCCAACTCGAGGAAGCTCCTTTGGATGCTGATTCGTTCAGGGGCAAGCTCGAGGGGATCGTACCTTTTGATTTGCCGGAATCCGAAAAGGTCAGACCTCCTGAGGGGTCCATGACAGACATTCGGCTGGGCGTAATCCCAGCAGGCCAATGGGCGGAAAAACTCCTTCAGAAGGTCTCGTCCGGCCTGGCGGCAGGAGAGGCGATTCTGGCTCAGCCGGTTACACACTGGGACATACCAGTGACAGTTGCAGGCATCTCGGAACGGAGTTCCGTGGGAGCAACCGAGCTGGATATCATGACTCTGGTCGAGGACGATTTTTCTCGGCCGAGTGACTTGGCCTCACTTATGCAGGTCGGCGGCGCAGTACTCTTCTGCAGCTGGGAAACCGATCCGGCAGCGGCATGGAAGTGGTTGCGCATCTGTGAGCGTCAAGCGCTCGCGGCCAAGCAAATCGAAGTGTATTGGCTGAATTGCTCCGAGTTGGTCAGTGGTCCCAGAAGCCCCAGGCTGGCACCTCTCGTTATGGGGGGACTGACGCGAATCATGAGCTCACGTTGGTCCCAACCCAAAGGCGACGGGGTGGAAGCGGGCGCTTTGGACCGATTTCTTGATGAGGAAGAGACGTTGACCTACGAAGCTGGATTGAAAGCTGTTTGTCGTCTCGACCCTGGAGTTCTGGAAGAGTCGCAAGGGCTGCCCGTCCAAGAGATTCGGGTCATGTCCGACCTTCCTCGCCTCAGCGTCGCAGACCAGGATGGGGATAACGATGTCATTGAGGAATGGCGGGCGAAGCTCCGCGAGTTCCACCTCAGCGGCGGGCAAAGAGATCAGCAAGATCTCCTGAGCACAGTACTTACTCCAGCACTCCTCGAACCGCTGAAGAAGGAGGGGGCGTTCGATCCCTTATTTCCAGTCTTCCTCCCCGAGACAACGACTGCTGATAGTCATCCGAGGCCGCTTCTGGAAATGCTGCAAGGCGCAATGGATCCGGCAGGGCAGGGCGGTGCTGACTATGCGGTGTTAAAAAACCAAGCCGTTGTGCTTGCCGATTTGGTGGCTCGAGAGGCCGGGGATTCCTCCAGCTTCGGAGATGCGGTAGACGCCGCCTTTGGCAAAGCTCCCGAACTCTTTGATGTAACCGCTGATGGGCTGTCCAAGCTCAAAGTCGAGCTGGAAGCACTGCGGAAAAGTCTTCCAGAAGCAGGCCGGCTTATTGGTTTTTCAGAAGAGGCCTGCCTGAGCATGTACGCGTGGGCTGTCTTGAGACAACGAGATCCAGCCCGAGTCACACTGGTAGAAGAGATCAAACGACTCGTCAACTCATTAGACGCCCTGATCCTGACAGACGACCAGCTCCTGCCCGAGGCGCAGAGCCCCGAATCACTCTCCTCAACAATTGGCGAGGAGGGAGACGACTTTATTGACGTTTCGGCCCTTTCTGCAGCTCTGCCTCAGCCGCGGGGCTCCCTGGGACTTGAATCGGAACGACGTGAACGCATTGAGCAAACCCGCGTCGCTTTGCTTCGCTTCCTTGAAGAATCGGAACAGCTACCGCG
This sequence comes from Acidobacteriota bacterium, assembly GCA_030597245.1. Taxonomy (GTDB): domain Bacteria; phylum Acidobacteriota; class UBA6911; order RPQK01; family JAPXNP01; genus JAUWTT01. Next base: position 3,418 of record JAUVSF010000125.1, on the reverse strand, counting down.
CTTCTACTGCGTGCACTCCGAAGAGTTGAAAAACACTGAATCCGCCTCAGGGGCAGAATTTATCAGGCACCCTCGGTGTTTTGACTTGGCCACTGGCCTCTACGACGGACTGCTGGATCAATTAGTACCCCTGTTCAAAGCAGTGCGGGTAGCAAGGCTGGAAGTCGCGGATGCATATGACGCTAGTGTTCATGAGCCAATGTTTGACCGCTTCACTTGGGAATCGTGCACGGCCGAAGAACTGCTGGCTATCCCCCCTGTGCTGGTTGTGGAGACAGCAGAGCGTTTATCGGCTTCGAGTCTCACTGAATTCAACGGAGTGATTCGCTCGGGCCGGCCACTGCACGTCCTCATCCTGAACCCGGAGAGGATCATGGAGGAAGTCGAAGGGGAACCGGTTGCGGCCAGCCATTTTCCCGACTTTGGCTACCTGGGAATAGCACACCGTGAGGCCTTCGTATGCCAGGCTGCACTGAATCAACCGATGCGGCTTCTATCGGGTCTCGAGACCTTATCGACCATGTTGAGGCCGTCGATAGCGATTGCGGGCGTGCCGGGTCAGGACAACCTCAGCGTGTGGGCATGGGTTCGGGCCAGTCTGGCCCATATAACCCGCTACCTTCCCAGCTTCGAATACAATCCCGATTCTGGCGATTCGTGGGCCACGCGTTTCGATCTTACCTCGAATCCTGAACCCGAGAGAACCTGGATTCAGGTCAGCATCAAGTACTTGAATCATGAGGGACTTGAACAGACCGAAGAGGAGGATCTGACGTTCGCCCATATGGCTGCACTGAATCCGCGTTTTCGAACTCAGTTTCAGATGATCCCTGAATACGCATGGAGTGATGAGCAGATCCCGCTGGGTAAATACCTGGAGCTTTATGGACAGACTCCACCTGAGGCGATTCCATACATCTGGGTGATCGATCGAGATGGATTCATTCATCGGGCGGCAGTGACAAGAGAGATCGCTCACGCTTGTCGTGACCGCCAACGAGCCTGGCGGATTCTGCAGGAGCTTGCGGGACTGAATAATGAGTACGTTGAACGGGCCGTGGCCCAAGTGAGAGAAGAAATGGCCGAAAAGGCCGAAAGTGGAAAGGTTCAAGCCGTGGAAGGAGCTCGGGCCGAAGGAGCAGCCGAGGCGGTTGACCGGTTGGTTCAGATCCTGATGAACCCGGAAGCAGTGGCCCAATTTCCGACATCGAGCGGTGTGACAGCTGTCCGGCAGCAGATTGCCGGCGTCGCCCAGGTTGAGGAATCCCAAGACGGCGAAACGGAAGCTTCCCTGACCCTGGCCGAGCCACCACAAGAGGAAGAAGAGGAAGGCGTATTCTCAGAGGATCCGTACATTGATTCATTCTTGTGTACGAGCTGCAATGATTGCACCACCCTCAATCCTCTAATGTTCAAATACAATAGTGACAAGCAGGCCTTCCTAGCGGACCTTTCGGCGGGAACTTATCTCCAACTTGTCAAAGCGGCTGAACTGTGTCCGGCGAACTGCATTCACCCAGGGTTACCGCGTCCCGGGGACGAAACCGCGACCGAGCAAGTGATCGCTCGAGCAAAGGCCTTGGAGCAATAAGGAGTCAGAGGTGGATGTCGTTATAACGGCCACAATTGTCATGACAGGTCTGGGAGTGATCTTCGCCACGATCCTGGCGACTGCCGATCACTTCTTAAGGGTAGAGGAGGACCCTCGTCTGGAACCAGTCGAGGATTTGCTACCCGGAAACAACTGTGGGGCCTGCGGTGAACCGGGTTGTGCGGCGTTTGCAGGAAAGTTGGTGAGAGGTGAAACCAGCCCCGGCAAGTGCACCGTCAGTAGCGAGGAAGGACTGATCCAGATTGCCGAACTGCTCGGTGTGGATGTGGGGTCCGAGGAGAAACGAGTCGCTCGTCTTAAGTGTGCTGGTGGCGAAGGTCTCGTCGAAGACCTGGCCGGGTACCAGGGTATCTCTACTTGTCGTGCGGCGGTTGTCGTGGATGGTGGGGGGCGTGCATGTACCTGGGGCTGTCTTGGATTGGGAGACTGTGAGGAAGTATGCACTTTCGATGCGATCACCATGAATTGGGAAGACCTCCCCACGGTCCATGTTGATGCTTGCACCGCTTGTGGCGACTGTGTTGACATATGTCCTCTGGACCTGTTTGTGATTGAACCTCTTTCTCAGAAACTGTTCGTCCAATGTAACTCCCCCTTAACGGGGGAGGCCGCCCGTTCCGAATGCTCTGTCGCGTGTGATGCTTGTGGCCGCTGTGCTGCAGATGCGCCCCCGGGAGTCATTGACATGGTGAATGGTCTCCCGGTAATCCACTACGATCAGGATCGGAAGCCGGGTCAGAGAGCGACCTGGAGATGTCCTACAGGCGCAATCGTCTGGCTTGAAGGAGAACAATTCTCAGAGCCTCTAGTTGAAATAAGCAGGGAGCGAATTCGTGCGTAGTCTGATATCCAAACTCCGTCTTGAACGGTTACTTAAGAGTTCTGGTGGTTCATCCGATAAGTCAGATGTGAAGCTCGGCAAACTTGAGATTGTCGAAACGCAGGAAGCATTGGCAGTTGCGGAGAATCTTATTTGTGACGGTATCGCCCATTAGTCGGAGAACGGATTCTCCGGTTCGCAAAACGGGAATGGAGCAGCGGCACCTGAAATACTAAACGCGTTCGGACGCCCCGTTATGAACCTCGGTGCCGAAAGCGTGTCAGGTGCGATTGCGGCAGGTGCCGGGATGGGCCTCACCGGGCTTCGTGCAGCCGTGTTTGTCTCCGGTGACCAGTTCTCAGAGGGTCTGAACCAAGTGCAGGCCCTGCCTTCCAAGCATATTCCGATCGTCCTTCATGCATCGTTTCGTGAAGCCTCTGGTGTTGAAAGCAGCCATGACGGCTACCACAGCGCCGAGGACATGGGGTTCTTCCAGGTGATGCCACATTCTGTTCAGGAGGCTGTTGACCTCACCCTTCTCGCAAGATGGCTGGCAGAAAGAGCCCTGCTTCCAGGTTTAATTGCATCCGACCGGCACGTAGTCGAGCGGGTTGTTCTGCCAACGGTCGAGCTGGTGCGGGAATTCCTTGGTGACCCGAGCGCTGAGATCGAGTCGCCCAGCGCCGCCCAACTTCTCCTTTTTGGAGGACAGCGTCCCGCGGCTCCACGCTGGTATGACCTGGACCGCCCCGTCTCATTCTCATCGCTGCAGGGGTCCAATGACGGAATCAGTGCCGCTGTTGGCCAGGAGGTATTCTTCTCGAAACACTTAGCGGCCCTGGCTGAACAGGGAATGGCGAAACTCGAGAAGTTGACGGGAAGACCACTTTCCCCCGTCGCTGAATATGCCGTAAGCGACGCTGACCAGGTAATTGTCACTCAGGGTTCAGCTTATCAGACTGTAAAAGCCGCAGCGGAGCTGATGC
>JAUVSF010000280.1 GCA_030597245.1 Acidobacteriota bacterium | reverse complement strand
GCTGTTACCTCTGGGAGCAGCGCTGCTGATCTACCTGAGGCACAATCTGAGTGCACTGACGCTATTACGAATTCCGGAAGATGCTCTATTCGCTGTCGATGCCACCTTTTTCGAGTATCTCCTGAGAATTCAAGCCTCGTTTGCATTTCTGCTCACGGTCTTTATCGGCCCGGGCCTAGTATCTCCAGACCTCACAAACAATGCCCTGCCACTGTATCTCAGCCGACCCTTTTCCACGACCGACTATGTTTTGGGAAAGATGTCCGTACTATTGATTCTTCAATCGTGCGTCACCTGGATACCGTTGGTTTTGCTCTTTCTGTTCCAGGGGAATCTGGCCGGAAGTCAATGGGTGAGTGAGAATTCTCGAATTCTGGTTGCTTGTCTGGTGGGCTCCTGGGTTTGGATACTCGTTTTGTCCCTGCTGGCCATGGCCATCTCTGCCTGGGTTCGTTGGAAGGCCATAGCCGGTGCCCTGTTGTTCGGGATTTTCATGGTTGGAGCCGGGTTTGGAGAGGTTGTTAAACAGATCTTCGTTACGCGGTGGGGAGATCTTTTCAATCTGCAGAGGCTGGTCAAGGTTATTTGGGATTGGCTCTTCTCCGGAGGTCAGGCGCAGGCCACTTACGTACGCGGTGTTGAAGTCGGACAATTGCCGATTTGGAGTGCCTGGCTGGCGTTAGTCGTCTTCTGTGGGCTCTGCTTGCTGCTTCTTGCTCGAAAGATCAGGGCCTATGAGGTGATTCGGTGATGGGAACTCCCAGGGAAACGGCAATAGAATTCGTTGGAGTCTCCAAGTTTTATGGAGAAGTCCTGGGAATCAACAGGGTTTCCTTATCAATTCCGCTTGGCATCACCGGCTTGGTGGGGCCAAATGGATCGGGCAAGACAACGCTCCTCAACCTTTTGACCGGTCTCTTGCGTCCAACTCGCGGCACTGTCAAGGTTCTGGGTTTCAGTCCCTATGAACCGGAGTCTCTCTTTGGTTTGGTGGGCTACTGCACTCAGTATGATGCGTTCCCTAAGGGATTCACCGGTTATCAGTTTCTTTATTCGTTGCTGAGAGTTCACGGTTTCAGCCGAGTTGAAGCGGATGAATTGACCTGCTCCGCTCTCGAAAAGGTTAAGCTCATAGATGCATCGAAACGAAAGATTGCGGGTTACAGCAAGGGCATGCGCCAGCGGGTAAAACTGGCTCAGGCCCTCTGCCACAACCCAAGAGTTTTGGTTCTCGACGAACCTCTTAACGGTTTAGACCCGATGGCTCGGGCAGAGGTGATCTCGCTGTTTCGAGAACATGCGAAGAACGGTGGCCACGTCATCATTTCGAGTCACATTCTTCACGAGGTTGACATGATTTCCGATCAGGTGGTCATGTTGAACGGCGGCTATGTAGTGGCGGAAGGTGACATCCAGGGTGTTCGAAGTGAGATGCCGGAACATCCGATACAGGTGTTGATTCGATGCGACCAGCCTTCCAGGCTTGCCTCGCGCCTCTTCGAGATGGATCACGTCGTCGAAGTCAAAATCCAGGGTGATCAGAAAGGATTGTTGATTCGGACGCGAGATGCCGACGACTTCTACCTGCGTCTGAACCGGGCGATTCTGGAGACGGAGATCGAGGTAGAGACGGTGGCTCCAGCCGATGAGGACGTCCATTCTGTTTACCAGTACCTGATCGGCTCTGATGGAGGGTCCGCATGAGTTCATCCGCCCCGCTAATAGAGAAGGTCAGAGCTCTGCCGTGGGGACTCTGGGCGCGCCAGGGTTTCGGTGTACTGGTGCTGGAATTGAAGCGCAATATACTGGGCCGGCGTTCGCTGTTCGTTTTACTTCTGGCGTTGGCACCGGTGGCGCTGTTTGGGCTTTTGGTGATTGTGCCAATCCCGAAAGAGGCTGTTGAGGGAATCGGCGGGTTGAATGTGATGTACGCCGTTTACTTCAGAACCTTCTTCTTGAGGTTGGCGGTTTTCTTCGGTTGTGTTGGAATCTTCACCTGGCTCTTTCGAGGAGATGTTCTGGAAAAGACTCTGCACTACTATCTCCTGTGCCCCGTGCGGCGCGAGGTGGTCGTTGTCGGCAAGTATCTCTCTGGCCTAGTTCTAAACTTCACGATCTTCGGAATCAGCACGATCATGACCTACTTCCTGCTCTTCCTGCCCTCCGGCTGGGGGGCACTTGAGGGGTTCGTGCTAAGCGGTCCTGGCGCAGGTCACCTGCTTGCTTACCTGGGCATCACGCTGCTGGCCTGTGTGGGATACGGATCTGTTTTCCTTCTGGTCGGGCTGGGGTTTCGCAACCCGATTATCCCTGCGGTTCTGATCTGGGGTTGGGAGTCGATCAATTTCCTTCTGCCACCCTTCCTCAAGCAGTTCAGCGTTATCTACTATCTTGAATCGCTCTGCCCGGTCCCGATCCCAGAAGGTCCCATCACAATCCTTGCTGAACCGGCATCTTTCTGGCTGGCAGTTCCAGGCCTGATTGGGGTCACATTGCTGGTCCTGTTGATTGCCGGCCTGCGAATTCGACACGTGGAAATCTCCTACGGCGAGGAATAAAGAAACGACGAACGACGAATGTCGAACGGCGAACAGACTGGCGGTTCGAGGCTTGAGGATTCTAACCACCAAATCACAAAGACACTAAGAATTCTTTGTGATTTCGTGCCTTAGTGGTTAAATTGAGAGACTTGGAGCCGGCGCTCAGAACAAGACCTGCCATTTGACTTCCCAGAGGGTCGAGCTTAAGAATCTTGACCTGTGACTAAGCCCCAGGAAGCCGGGGAGAAGAGCCCGGATCGAGAGAGCCGATGGAATGAGGTTTACCGCCTGGTGCGGAAAATACCGTTGGGGAAGGTGATGACCTACGGCCAGATTGCTCTCTTTATTGAACCGTTGACTGCGAGAGCTGTTGGATGGGCGATGAACTCGTGTCCCCGTGATGTTCCCTGGCACCGCGTAGTCAATTCTCTTGGAGGTTGCTCCACCGACCGCCTTCCTCACGTTCCAACCGGCCTCCAGCGATCTCTGCTCGAGAAAGAAGGTGTGAAGTTCGATTCGAAAGAGAAGCTGGATCTTATCGAGTATCGCTGGTTTCCGGATGATGCTGACTGGGATGACCAGGCTGAAAGCTGAAGGTCTACTCAGGGAGCCAGCACTATCTCGGCCAGGACAATTCCGATGCCCCCGAGCAGTGCTCCAACCACGATGTCGGTCACAAAGTGATAGCGGCCGTAAACCGCTCCCAACCCCATCCCGCCTGCGATAATCGCTCCGGCAATGCCGCCGGGAATTCCCCAGATCACCCAACACCAGTACCAGAAAACGATAGCGGTTGAACTGTGGGAACTGGGCATCGCGCCTCCCTTCAAGGCCGGTCCCCCAAACATCAGTTTGTTCATCAATCCTGTGATCCAGTAGCCCTGGGCTCGTTGCTCGGAGATTGGAAGGAGGCCTTCCTCCACGAGCGACCACCTTGGGCCGTAGACTGGGACCAGTGCAAAGGTCACGTATGAAACAAGATAGCCGAAAGTGACAGCAAAGCTCACCTGCCCGAAGTCGTGCAGGCGATTAGAGGCGTCCAGGTAAATCGCGATCACGGGTGTGTACAGGTAATAGGAGAAGTAGAAAACATGCAGGATTTCGGACAGAAAACGGTTGCCCTTCCTGGCCCAGGTTAGACTTGGTTGTCCATATCTCGATTCGAACTGGATCAGAATCGAGTCGAAATGGACTCCGGCTGAATGAACGCCTGTCAGAGTGTGCTTACTCCACAGATATGCCCACCAGAAGAAAATGACAGGGCTCCATAGAAGCAGGAACTTGTTCCAGCCCGTCAAGGCGCTGAGGGAGAGTCCCCACGCAATCAGCGAAGCGAAGTAAGCGCCAAGGACGAGATTCAGGGCCACAATTCCAGCCTTTGTTCTGCGCGTGTGAACGGCTTTCAGAGACAGGGCCGTGTGTATGATCAGGTAGATTAAAGGAAGCCAGTTCGGTATCAGTACGGTACTCATTCTCTCGGTCGGATTCAGCGCCTTTCATGTCCTCAACTGCTACATGTACGGGGCCTGTTTCCAAAGTGTGCAGCTCAGCGCCTGAGGGTGAACTGGACGAAAGATTCGTGTATACTATCGCCTTTTCGAAGTTGCGAGAAATCAAAGGAGGCGAGTCATGGCTCGGAAGTGCCGACTGGCAGGAATAGGACCTCTGGCTGGAAATAGAGTATCACACTCGAATCGTAGGACTAAGAGAAGACAGCTGCCGAATCTTCAGAAGAAACGTCTCTATGTGCCCGAATTGGATCGCTGGGTGAGAGTCCGTTTGTCAACGCGGGCGCTTCGGACCATCAACAAGAAGGGGCTTATCAGTTTCTTGAGAGATGAAGGAATCTCGATGAAAGAGCTCTTGGCGTAGGATTTAGAATATGCGTGAGAAAATCAGACTGGTCTCCAGTGCAAAAACGGGCCACTTCTATACGACGACGAAGAACCGGCGAAACACGACCGGCAAGCTTGAAATAAAAAAGTATGACCCGGTCATCAGAAAGCACGTTATCTACAAAGAGCACAAGATTTGAACCGGATGCCGGATGCCGGATGCCGGGGTAAACGGTGTGGCGACGAAGGGATTAACCACCAAATCACTAAAACACAAGAAGATCTTAGTAGTGATTTCGTGCTTTAGTGGTTAGTCCCCCAGCTCCAGTTCCTAACGCAACATAATCGCGAAACGTACTTCGAGGAAGTTCAGACCTCCATTGAATGAGTCCCTGACCTCGAGTTGCCAGCCAATCAGTTCCCCATACCAGTTGCTATAGCCGACTCCCCCGAAACCAAGATTTCTGGTGGTATCTTCTCCTTTGGCCAGTGTGTAGCCTCCTATCAAGTAGAGGCCACGGTCCGGTGCCAGGCTGTACCTGATTCCAGGTGAGATAAGGCCGGAGTGATCGTCAAAAGCGTCATTGTTAGAAATATTCCCAAGGAAGCCGGCACCAAAAGTGGCGTTCAAGCGCCGGTTCAGCCGCACATCAAGACCGCCTCCGAATCCGAGGGCCGGATCCGATGTGCTTTCGTCCAGGTTGAACAGGCCGTTAGCTGAGAAAAAGAAAAAACCGTATCCCCACCCATTTTTGTCTTCGCTCTGCTGAGCCCAGTTAGGGGAAACAAGAGCTGTCAATACGAAGGCAAAGAGAAAGACGTTTCGTACCGCATTCACAACTGCTACTGCCTTTTAATAAGATCCCTGTGAGGCCGGTAAAACCGGTTATCGGTTATCGGTGATCGGTTAACGGTGATCGGTTAACGGTTAACGGGGTAAGGAGATTCACCACCAAGCCACCAAGGACACCAAGAAGACGTCGCCCACAACGCGGGACAATCCTTACGAGTCCCGAGTCCATCCCGCGTTCGACATTTGACATTTGACACTTGACATTTGACATTCGACATTCGCCCAGCTCCCTCATTACGCCATTGGACTGAGTTTTCCACTCGAAATCAGTGTCCTGAATCTGTCTGCCGTCTCGCGTATGGCATCCGACAGCGCCGTGTGCGGGATCTTGCCAATAACTTCTCTCAGTTTGGAATCATCGAGATCGGAAGGGAAGGGGAGCCGATTCGTTGAAAGGCAGTCGACCTCAGTTCCCGGAACCGTGTCCTTGAGGACCTGGATAAAGTCCTCGACCGAAAGAACGTCGTTTCGCATATTACATACAGCAGTGCCTTCAATCCCGGATCGGGCAGCGCGAATAAACATCTCTGCGACGTCGGATGCAGATTGAAGTGCCACGGGGCCTCCGAACTGGATCGTGAATGGAACTCCGGAAACTGCAGCCAGAATTGATTTAGCGATATCCGAAGTGAGGCCCTGGTCTCGGCCGACGCCGTACACGATATACGGTCTCAAACCAACACTGGCAACCTGCCAGTCGTTCCAATAGAGGAGCGCCGTATTCTCATTAGCCACCTTGTAGATGCCGTATAGGGTCCCTGGCTTCGTCGGCGCGTCATCCGGCACGGGAAGAGTAGGGTAAAGCTCCGGCGGCCCGAATACAGCAACCGAACTGGCATAGGCAAGACCACGAATCTGTGCCCCGGCCTGGCGCACGGCCTCAAAAACGCTGATGGTTCCGGTGACATTGACCTTCGAACCAAGTACCGGATCAGCCTTACAGAATGGAACCTGAAGGCCGGCAAGGTGAATTACATGAGATACAGAGTTGATTCCAATCATATCTCGGAGCGACTCGGTGTCGGTGACGTCGACTCTGCGGAAATCCAACTCCGCAAGCTCATCCTCGTTCATAAGCAACTGCAGTCGTTTGAAGTCGTCTGAGACATCGGTCGCGATGATTTCCGTTCCCTCTGAAATAAGGTGACGTGCCACCCAAGCCCCTATGCAGCCTAACGCTCCGGTCACGAGAAATTTCTCAGTTTTCATCTCACTCCTCTGCTCGTTCTCCCTGTAAGGTTCAAATGCCTGCTACCGGTCATTATAATCGTCCGGGTTATTATGATCTAAACCTGCCGCTCAGGCTC
>JAUVSF010000420.1 GCA_030597245.1 Acidobacteriota bacterium | reverse complement strand
GGGCTAATGTTCTCCTCAGTGCTCTTCACCTTTGGCAAGCGCCTGAGACCAATTGCATCCGCCAACCCCCTCACCCTGGAGAGCAACTCCGGAGGCGAGGAGGGAAGTCCGTTCACATACTTCGCAAGCCTTAAGGTCCTCACCGATGAATGAACCACGAGCACCGCGAGGATGGCAAAATAGGACACCACACCCAAGGTAGGAAGGTTGGCGGACAACCAGCCAACTGAAGACTCATAAAGGGAGAAACCAGCGGGCGTCACACTGGCTGCCGTCAGATCCAGGCCCTCCCCAAAGCTGACAGCCCCTTGAGCACCAGAGCCCGAGCCTGAGAATCCAAAAATCGACGCAGCCGAAGACAGCCATCCGCTCAAAGAAACCAAACCCGGTAGAACCGGAGGAATCAAGAACTTCAGCAATACAACGGTCCACAGCACGGCATGCAGGGAAGGCCGCGCCCTGCGCAGGAAGGTGGCACAGAGAAGCCATGTCATCGTCGCTAACACGGTCCCATGTACGAGGACCAGCAGCAGCACATTGGCAAACTGATCGGCTCCCGGCACAGCCATCAATTCAGTTCCTCCCCGCGCTCCCGAGACCTGGGAAAGCTCTTGTGGCGCTCCAGCGTTTCTTCCAACCTTCTTAAAGACTCTTCCGAAAGATCGGTTTCTTCAACCAATCTCACAGCGAGGTCAACAGGTTGACCGTCGAAAAACAGATCGACGAACTCGCTGACTCTCTGCCGCAGCATTTGTTCCCGGCAGACCGCTGGTAGGAATTTGAAGGGCTGGCGTTCCCGATCCACCTTCAGAACACCCTTTTCCGCCAGCCGCGTTAGTAGTGTCATTACCGTTGTGTATTTCAGGTCCTTACCAGATTTCCGGTTGTATTCCTCCTGAACTTCCCTGGCAGAAGCTGGGCTGATTCTCCAGAGAGTTCTCAACAACTTGAATTCCAGTGGTCCGAGTTCCGGTATTTGTCTCCGCATAAGCCTCGCTCTCTACACGGGTAGATACACTACTACATACGTAGAGACTTTGCAAAGGTTCCCTGGTGACGGTGACCAATTCACTTGATTTCCGGTTGAATCATTCTGCGGAATCGTCGGATCTCCCGGTAGATCTCCGGAAGCTTCTGCGTGACGGCTTGAATCTTCAATTCGCTGCGATAATTCCGGCTATAGGGTCCGCCGACCCTGCTGCCCGAAGGAATGTCTTTAGTGACTGCAGTCTTCTGCATCACAATGACGTTATCGCCGATAGTGACATGGTCGGAGACACCGGCCTGCCCGGCCAGGATACAGTTTTTGCCTATAGTCACACTCCCGGATATCCCGACACAGCCAACAATCACGGTGTTCTCTCCAATGTGGCAGTTGTGTCCCACGTGGACCAGGTTGTCCAGCTTCACGTGGCTTTCCAGAATGGTGGTACCGAACGTAGCGCGATCTACACAGCTGTTGGCCCCAATCTCAACGTAGTCCCCGATTTCCACACGCCCACCCTGCTTGATCTTCACCTGTTTCTTGCCATCATAAACATAACCAAAACCGTCTGCACCAATCACAGTGCCACTGTGGAGGACCACACCTTTCCCAACGGAAACACCAGCATAGAGGCTCACATTGGGATGGAGGATTGACCCGGCTCCAATTCGACAGCGGTCACCGATCACAACACCGGGGTAAAGCGTCACTTCTTCCTCTATGACGACGCCTGTACCGATCGACACAAAAGGGTGGATAGCGACCGGTTTTGCAATCCGACAAGTCTCGGATACTGACGCCAGGTGAGAAACTCCCAGGTTCCGAAACGGTGTTGCGCCGAAGAGGGCCAGAATCCGGGCAAACGTCAGTTTAGGGTTCGCTGACCGGATTAACGGCTTCTTCTCGTCCGTATGCGTGTCAGGAACGATGACGGCCGTTGCTCCAGTGGACTCGAGGTCTTCCAGGTACCTTTTTCGAGCCGCCAGGGTGATGTCACCCGTCGCAGCCAATTCAAAGGGTTGTATCCCGGAAATCTCGATTCCTGGATCCCCGACGACAGAACCTCCCCCTCGTTCGGCTAACTGACCCAGAGTGAACATAATGATGAATTTAAGAATGGACGTTGGATCAGGTCAAGGGAAGTGCGAAGTGCGAAGTTCGAAGTTCGAAGGATGAACCATTGTCGATTGTCGATTGTCGAGCACGAGCACGAGCACGAGCACGAGCACACGGGATCATAACCGACTGCCGTTGGCTACGAACTACTGGATTTCGATATCACACCACGGCCAGAATCAGCTGACAAAGACTTCACTTCTTACGGCGCGCCTCGAACGCGCGGCGCATATGGGCTAGAATTGAGGAACGACTGCCACTGACTTTTGGCGGCCGAAGCAGAGCAATGACTGAACCTATTGACGAACAGTTGGAAGTGTTCGCAGAATATGTCAAGGAGAAGGGCCTGCGAAAGACCCGGCAACGGGAGCTCGTGGTCAGGACTTTTCTCCAGACCGAGGGCCATCTCAGTACCGATGAACTCTACAACCTGGTCCGAAAGGAAGACTCAAGAATCGGCTATGCCACCGTCTTCAGAACTCTAAAGACTCTCACGGACTGCAGATTGGCAAGGGAGACCGACCTGGGAGATGGGTTTACTCGATTCGAACACCTGTACAAGCACCCCCACCACCACCATATCTTATGTGTCGAGTGCAACAGAACGATCGAATTCTATAGTCCTGAACTCGAAGAGCTGCAAGAGAAAATCGCCTCGGAGTATGACTTCGAGCCTGTTCGCTACAAATTTCAGGTTTTCGGCGTGTGCCGGGAATGCCGAGTCAAGGAAGAACCAACTCAGGAGAGTGTGCTTTCAGATCTGGTTTTCGCCCGAGATGCGCTGGAGATCGCCATGGAAACCGAGAGGAGGGGCATCCGCTTCTATAAGACCGCCTCGAAGGTCGCCGCTCGCCCCCTGACACAGACGACTTTCCTGAGAATGCTTAAGGATGAAGAGAAACATCTCAGGAATCTAAAATCTGAGTGGAATCGTCTGATTGCCCACAATCAAGAGGTCTTGAAGGCTCCGGTGTTCCTTCACTTCGATTTCGGTGCATTGAAGAAAATCTTTCCTTCCCGCGAAGAAATCAGCAAGAGGCTGAGTTCTGAGCTCAGTGAGGAAGACGCGTTACGCCTGGCTTTGGCGATGGAAAAAGACGCTTTCGCTTTTTTCTCAAGTTACGCAGAGCGATTTTCTGATACGCAGGGAAGAGATATCTTCCTCAAGTTCGCGGAAGAAGAGCAGGAACACTGCGACACAATTGAAGCTGCACTCAACAGTCTTTCGGGGTAGGTTCACGATTCTAGAAATCGATCTTCCAGTTCAACACCTAGCCCATCCGCAACTCGATTCACGTAGTTGAAATAGGCAACTACCTGACAGGCGTCGTGAATGCCCCGGTCATCGAAACCTACGGCACGTAACGCTTCGATGTCTGCCTCAACGACAGAAGCGGGATTCTTCGTGAGTTTGACAGCGTATCGCAGCAACTCACAATCGGCCGCCGAAAGAGCGGCGGAAGTGATCTGGTTATTCTTGAGCGTCTCCACCAATGCTTCGTCTCGAGTGAGTCTACGGAGCCCCGCCCCGTGATGCTCCACTCAGTAATGGCAACCGTTTACGGCTGACACAACCACCGCAATCATCTCGCGCTGAACACGAGTCAATGGTGACTCCCCGAACATGCCGGCTCGATAGATCTCCCAGTGGGCCCGCAGGACCAAAGGGTTGACACCATGAATTCTCAGAATGTTGTCAGGATCAAGCTTCCATTCTTCAGCGGGAACGTAATCTATGAAGGCCATGAAACCATTGTATTGCGCAATCAGCCGGGTTCAAGGGATTGACGATTGGGTCCTGAGTCTTGGGGATGTTAACCATGAAGGCACTAAGGCACAAGGACATCTTTGTGATTTTGTGACTTAGTGGGTAACCCCACAACTCTGGGGGAGAATCTCGATTACGAGCACGAGACCCCGAGACTGCGAGACCCGAGACCCTCGATAACCGAACAATTGGGAGTTGATTTTCGTTGCTAAGATAGATGAATTAGGAGGAGAATAATGGCAATGCGCATAGCAGCTCTTTTGAGTCTTTCATTTCTTTTGGCTTGTGTTGTCTCGCCGGGCAAGAGCAACGTGTTGGAAAACCGCACCTTCAGCATCCCGGCTGACGGATTAACGACGCTCAGGATCGAGGCGGAAGCGGGTTGGCTCGAAGTCATTGGCGATGCAGAAAGCAACGAGATCCTTGTTGAAGCCGAGTTCGTAGGTAACACCTACGCGTCCGATAATGTCGAACAACTCCTGAGGGGGATGGAATTGACCCACAGGGTGAATGGAAGCGTTGCGACGATTGAAGCCCGAACTGAATCTGGTTCCTGGAACCGAAATCCCCGCATCAACCTGACCGTTTATGCACCGTCGAGCCTGGAAGTGGACATCGATGACAGCTCGGGAGACTTAACAGTACGCAACTTCGACGGAGCCCTCCAAATTGACGACAGTTCCGGAGACATTGTCGTCGAAGCGGCAGGTGCGTCGGTCAAAATCGACGACAGTTCCGGAGACATGCTGCTAACCGGCGTGACCGGCCCTCTGGAGGTGGAAGATAGCTCCGGCGACATTGATATCCGTGGTGCTGGGAACGATGTCGATATTGATGATTCCTCAGGTGACATCAGTGT
>JAUVSF010000716.1 GCA_030597245.1 Acidobacteriota bacterium | reverse complement strand
GTCCGAGGGTGGCCATACGGACACCGTCAAAGCTCTCTTGAGTAGAAGAGCAAGCGTCAACTGGAAGGACGGCGATGGTTGGACAGCCCTGATTTGGGCTGTGGACAAGGGGCACACGGATACAGTCGAAGCCCTCCTGGCCAAGGGTGCGGCAGTAAACACAAAAGATAAGTCAGGTTTCCCTGTTTTAGCTCGTGCAGCTGGGTCTGGTAATACGGAGATTGTCCAGGCCATGCTGGAGAAGGGCGCAAAACCGGATGTGACAGACAAGGAAGGCATGACACCCCTTATGCACGCTGCATATGAGGGTCATGCCGAAACCGTTAAGGCCTTGATTGAGAAGAAGGCCAACGTGAATGCAACAGCCAAAGACGGATGGACCACTGCCTATCTGTTGGCCGACCAAAAGGGCTACGATGAGATTGTTGAGCTGATCAAGGGAGCCGGCGGAAAGCTCTAGCTCACTTTGATTTGTTCTCGGGAGACTTCTCCTGAAGCAGGGCCATCAATTCTTTGCCATTGGAAGACGGAGTCACTTTCCCCTCCAGGATGATCTCCTTCGCTGAGACCTTGGCTCCATACAGATCTTCATTGGCCCCACTATCCTCACGCAGTGTGGATCCCTTTAGAGAAACTCCGGCGAACACTCCCTTGGCACGGGAATAAGAGAGAATCTCGGCAGTCATGAGTACATCGGTGGCCGCCTCGGTAGAGCGCCCTTTGGGGCCGGCCGCAGCGGTTGCGTCAGCACCCAGTTTCACTTTGCTTTTCAGCAGGGATTCCACACCACTCGGGTTCACCACCAGAAGTAGGAAATCGGTGGCAGCGCCGCCAATCTGAAATCCAAAGCTGGCTCCTTCGAGTCGGTACATTGCCGGCACTCCCCAAGGCCCCTTGTACTCTTTGCCCGTGCGACAGATCAAGGCTCCTTTGCCGTAGCTACCGCCGATTCCGAATGCGGCTTTCTTCACCGAAGGCATGACGGCCACGCACTCTGCTTTGTCGAGCAGACTCTGTGGAACTCCTTCAGGGATGTTGAGGATCTCCTTCACGACCCGTGTGCATTGAGCCAACCTCTTCTCCTCATCGTCACTTGAAGCCATAACGTTTGAAGCAACTAAACATAAGAGCAATCCGGATATGCAGTACTGAAGCTTGTTCATATGGTCCTCCCTAAGAAAATCGGTCGATTATTGAATGTGAATATTGATTGTTAAATCGTGACTGAATGGTGACAGAAGTCAACTGACAGGCCATTAGTTCCGGCTCTGTCGAGAACGGAAAACCCAGCACTCTCTTTGCGTTCTTGGCGTGAGACAGATTGATTTCACGCAAAGTCCGCTAAGGGTTTTGAGGTGTGACACACTACGCCATTATTGCAAGGTGCCGTCTTGGCGATGGCAGCCGGTGGTTTAATCGTTGGGGTCTACTGCGCGAAGACATGCGGTTGTGACCACTCAGATCGACAATTGTCGGACAAGATCACTTAGCGTGAGAATTCTTTCTGATCTGATGTCGCCGTTTCCTACGCAGTTTCCCGCGGCGTTTCCTCTTCTTCTTCAGAACTCCGCTCATTCTGGTTCTCCAGTTACAAGCAGATTATAGCCTTTTTTTGTCGATCCGTGTCAGTTCGGCCGTTTCGCTCAGGTTTCTTCTGTCTGAAGGGTATTTGTGAGAACCTGAATAGAAACAGGTAATTACGTTCAATGTTCTATGGTTTATTGGCCGATATTATAGTCATTATCCACTTGGGATTTGTGCTCTTCGCCATCTTTGGCGGATGCGTGGTTTACCGATGGAAAAAGGTCCTGGTTTTTCACCTGGGCGCTGTTGTCTGGGCAGTAGTTGTCGAAGTGCTCGGTTTAATCTGCCCGCTTACTCCTCTTGAAAACCGATTCAGGCGGATGGCAGGGCAGGACGGATATGAGACGGATTTCGTTGGTCGCTATCTCATGCCGGTGCTCTACCCAGAGGGGATTACAAGGGAAACGCAAATTCTGTTTGGGTTCACAGTCCTTGCGATTAACGTCCTGATCTATGCTTTCTTATGGAGGCGTTTTCGCGCGAATACTAACCAAAACTGACTTCGTATTTGTGATCCTTCATTAACAACGTTGTCTCTCCGGAATCGTCATGAAGTTCAACGCGAGACACATGGATTCTGGGCTGTAATGAAGGCAGGTAGACTCGGTCAATATGTACAACCTCGTCCGGTCCCGAGAACTGTTCGGGTCCCACCTGACCTCCAAAATGATCGCTGCGGCCAAAAGCTATGTGCAGTCCAAGTTTTTCATCGAGTAGAACGCGGCCACATGGTTCAATTCCAAAGTCGTCGAGCACTCCGAAACCGAGTTC
>JAUVSF010000453.1 GCA_030597245.1 Acidobacteriota bacterium | reverse complement strand
TGCATCTTCGCTCTGATTTGGAAGAAACCCGTGTTAGACCTCTCGAGAGCGTCGTCATCCAGCTGCAAGCTTTTGGCGTAGTCGAGAATCCAGATGGTGAGAATCGGCGCGTTCGCCTCCAGGCGGGGGGCGCCGATTTCAAGCTCGATGCGCCAGGCACCGGATGGTTATCCAAGCCGTTCCGCTATCAGGGAGAAGAAGATATCCCCTTCTACGAGTCTGAAACCGCGGGGCTTGCCTCAATCATTTTGGGCAGAGCCAGTAAAGAGTTTGTCCTGCAAGACAGTGTGCTGTACACGGCACCTGACAAACCGGGGAACTATTCTCTTACCGCCACACGAGATGGAAGGACGGCCGGCATAACCATCCACGTAGACCCTCGAGCACCTTCGAGCAAGGCAGAAGAGACAACATCGTTTGGCTCGGAGAAACTTCCGAAGGACATTTACCGCAGGCTGGCAGAACACTACTCACCTCTCGTCGCCCAGGAAACATGGTTTCAACCCAAGGCCGACTTCATTACCCGATTCGACTACGACGGCGACTGGCGAGGAGACAACAACTGGGATTCGCTCGGGCAGGGGAGCTCGCAGGCCTATGTGTATTACACGACTATGGAGACGGAGACCCACTGTTTTCTGATTTACAACTTCTTCCACCCGCGTGACTATTCGGACAAATGCATCGGTGGAACCTGCCATGAGAACGACAATGAGGGTCTCATCCTTACCATTCGAAAGGATGGTTCGGAGTATGGAGATCTGCAAGTGATGGAGACCCTGGCTCATAACAACGTCTATTCCTACCGAAGGGATAAAGGAGTAGGCAACAACGTGCACAACATTGACGGCGAACTCGAACTCTATGACGGATCGCACCCTGTGGTGTTTATTGAATCGGGCGGGCACGGAGTCTACGGTTCAAGAGACAACCATTCCCGATTTTCTCTGAAAGACAACCGTTTTAGCGCTGGAACAGGAGTTACCTACGTCTTCACGGGAACGGCCGAGCGACCGCCAAGCCCGGACGTACGATTGGTTGGATATGAGCTGCTCTCCATTTACCATCACTGGTGGGTGAAAGCCCAGGACGAAGGCTGGGCGAAAGGCACGATGTTCGATGCCTACTACTCCTACTCTCCTCTGGGTGGACGTCCCACGGTAGGTTTCGACCAGATTGCCGGATCTTTTCTCGGACGCCGCTTTGGATCGAACAAAGCCAAACCGTTCTGGGGCTGGCACGACCAGCGGACTCGCGGGAAAAACGTCCTGGCCACGGGACAGTGGGGTCTCGATCCTGCCTACTCAGTGTCGCGGAATTTGCGGATGCCTCAGCCACATTCCCTGGACTACATACACAATCCATACCTCAAGACGGCCAAGACACGGAGAAGGTCTGCTTCCCGACCTGCAAGCTCGGCCCAACCAGCCTCCTCGACGCTGTCGCCTCTTCACGGTGAACCCCTCGCCGGACTGGCTCGATCCTCGGCGGGCCAATCCACCAATAAGGGCAGTTTCTTCTTTTTCGGCGAGATTGACGACGTGGCTATCCTCAGGATCCGGGGTTCCGATGTTACAGCTGAAGTAGTACGGGGCCGCCCTGTCATCACGAAAATGGCAATGCTAAGCGGGGTACTCCCCACCCAGGGCCCGACCAGGAATGTTGAAGTCAGAAAGGGCCTGGGGAGAGGGAGCGTCGAGTTGTTGGAGAAGCCCAACCAAGGAAATGGCTATACGGCGGTGATCAGGATTCGAGACGACAAGGCAGGAAGTGATCAGTACCGTATTTATCTGACTTGGCAGGAGTGAGCTCTGTTCCGTCGCTTCCGTTCCCGAGACAGGACTCGTCTGCTCATCAACCAAACGCACCCTAACCCTAATACGGTGGACACGCGCGTTGCGCTCTGTCAACTTCTGTTCACACGTCACCCAGAGCCGGCATACTGCGCGGTCGAGAGGTTCACTGCAGTGGTTAAAGTTGGTTTCACTATCGTTATCGCGTTTCTGTTGGTCAGTGTTATTGCGGCCGGCAAGGATAACCCACGCAGCAATGAACAACTCCGTCAGGAGGTAATAGCAGCCGTAGGTCAGCTGTCCCCCTCTGCGGCCGAACCTGTCGGCGATGCTGCGGTGTCAACCCGCCACGTGCTCGCAGAAGTAGGTAGATTCGTGAACGGCTTGGCACAAGAGTCAGTGACCATGGCTCGCTTCTTCTGGTCAAAGTTGGCCTAGGCGGAGATTCTTCACCAAGGTCAGTGGGGGCCATCGTCGTAACGCTGGCTTCCAGCCGGCACGTCCCCATCCTGGGGAATTGGTGGAGGGGGATCTGGAAACTTCTCAATCCGGGCCTGGAAGGCCCGGTGCCGGCAAAGATGCCGGCGCTACGAGGAAGAGAGGGCGGCGTAGCGAAGCCCGTGAAGAGCCTCCGGTCTCTGAGATCCCGATGCTCCTTATAACAGGCATTTCTATTCTTCCCTTCCCTCTTCTGCGAACCACTTCCGCAGACTTCCACCCATCTTTCCGCTTGTGTTGGAGCCCGAGTCTGCATATCGTTATTAAGATCAACTATAGAGGAGTAGACATGAAAAGAATTTGGCTTTTGAGCATTCTTCTGTTATTCGCAGTCACAGCAGTATCCGGGCAGCCGCGCAAGCAGCCGGGTCAGTCTTGGACTCCCCTTTTTAACGGCAAAGACCTTACAGGATGGGTCAAGGTCGGCAACGAGAAATGGGAAGTGGAAGACGGTGTTATCCATGGACAGGGCATTACCGAGGAGTATGGATATCTTCAAACCGAGAAGAAGTACCAGGACTTCTACATGTTTCTCCGTTTCAAATGCCTGGCTGATGGCAATAGCGGAGTCTACTTCCATACTGATTTCAGGCCTGGCACAGTCCACGTCAGCCAGGGACGGCAGTTTGAGATCGATCGCCAACTAGGCCACCATACGGGCGGGGTTTATGGAGATGGCCGTGGCTGGATGGCGTGGCCTGCACCTGAATTCGAACCCCTGATCCGACCTGACGACTGGAACGAGTTCCTTCTCAAAGTGGAGGGCAACAGATACGTCACTTACCTGAATGGCATTAAGGTCCTGGATTTCACCAATCCGAAACCCGAAGCACACGATGGCTATATCGCTTTGCAGCTTCACTCGGGCGGACTGGGAGACATGATGTTCAAGGATCTCCTTATTCTCGATCTCAGCCGGCGCTGAGGTTGGAAGCTTCCTCACAACCGATAGAAGGGGGTATAAATGAGCAAGAAGGAATCGAAGGAGGCCCTGTTCTCCGACAGCACGCGGAGAGATTTCTTTAAATTAGGGGTAAGTGGAGCCGTGGGGCTCACGGTAGGCCAGCAGTTCTCCAAGCATGCGACAGTTAAAGGATCTAATAAGCCTGGTGCCCCTTATAACGAGAGAACCCACAGGATGATGCCAACGCGGAATCTTGGGAAGACCGGGTACAGGGTGGGCATCTTCAGCCTGGGGGGACAGGCCACAATCGAGAAGCCGGGAAAAGAGGATGAAGCGGTTGCGATTGTGAATCGGGCGATCGACCTTGGTGTCAATTACATCGATACTGCGGCCCGCTACGGTGGAAAAGATCAATGGAGTCAGAAGTATATCGGTAAAGTGATCAAGCACCGGCGTGAGGAAGTGTTTCTGACAACGAAGACACATGAGCGGACATACGACGGATCGATGGCCCTTCTCGAGTCAAGCTTGAAACAGCTCAACACTGATCATCTCGACCTTTGGCAACTTCATAACATCAGCAGGACCGAACAGCTGGACCAGATCTTCGCTAAAGACGGCGCAATCCATGCTCTCGAAAAAGCACGAAACGAAGGTGTGGTTCGTTTCCTCGGAATCACCGGGCATGCCGATCCCCATGTTCTGGCTGACGGACTGAAGCGGTACGGTTTCGACACCATCCTGATGGCCGTTAATGCCGCAGACAAGCATCACATGAGCTTTATAGACCACTTGCTTCCCCTGGCCCTCGAACAGGGATTGGGCATCATCGGAATGAAGATCCCTGCCCGAGGGAGAATCCTGTCTGGCTGGACACCTCCTCCCCCTGATCAACGGCGGTCATTGCAGAAAGTGGCGAGAAGCGGCACCCTTTCTATGAAAGAAGCTCTCGAGTATGTTCTCTCGCTACAGGTGAGTACGGTGATTATTGGCTGTGACGACACAGTCCAGTTGGAAGAGAATATTCAGATCGCCAGAGAATTCACCCCGTTGAATGAGACCAATCTGGCGAGCTTGCAGGATAAGACCGACGTCATCAAGGAACAGGCGCTGTTTTTCCGGCCTTGGGAAGCGTGAAACGGAAAGTTCGAAGTTCGAAGTTCGAACCCGGATAATGCGAACCACGAAGGCACCAAGGACAGCTTTGGAGTGCGGCAGCCCTAGCTGACGCTTTCTTGAGACTACC
>JAUVSF010000655.1 GCA_030597245.1 Acidobacteriota bacterium | reverse complement strand
GACGGGTCAATTTGTCGGTTATTATGGAAAGGATAGCGAATGCAAGACCTGTTGAGACCGCTGAGACTTCCGTGCCTTATAGCGATCATCGTTATGATTCCACTCGTGCTCAGCTTATGGCCTGTAGCTGCGCAATCAGGATCGAAGCGAATCTACATAGCACCAGACGACCACACCGATTATCTTTGGCTAGCCAGGCTGTGGAGTATCGTCTGGAAGTGGAATGTGGCTTGATGAAAGCATGGCAGGCCAGTCATGTCGAGATCGATGTGAAGAAAGCCAACCTGCGAAATGGGGGGTTAACCGTAAAGGCCGCACCTGGCCAGTTATTGACGCACCGACTTTTTGTTAACGCTTGTCAGGAATAAACCAGAAGAGAAGGCCTCCTCTCCTTCTGTACTGTTCCAATGAGATCGTAGTCTACTCTCACGAGTGTTTATCGAAAGCGGGACGTCACTCAGGAAGCGGGCATAGCCGGACTGCACGTTGGTCATGAGTTCGAAGACACTGAACAGGCGGCGGTTGAAGGGTTCCCGTTGGGAGTCGTTCCAGTGCAGGTAGGGTTGGCAGCTGGGGTCAGGGTAGAACTGTTGCGCCAAGGCCAGTAACTCCTCGCGGGAAAGCTTGCGGAATGCTTCGAACAGACAGACCAGGTGATAATGGTTGCCGAGAATCGACAGAGCGGCCACCTGACAGAAGAACAGGCCGGTGTAACGGCGGATGGTGGCCAGGAGTTGATCCGCATTCTCCGGTACCTGCAATGGATAGTAGCCGGCCGGTCCGGCGACCTGGCCTCGGAGATAATGAAGACCGTCAGCGTCCATTTCGATCTGGCGGGGCAGTCGCAGCATCGTTGGTTCCTCCCTCAAGGTCCATGACATCGACCTCTGTTGAAAAGAACGAACCAGTGCTCAAACCTGCGAAATCAACGGTCTAGAAAGACAGTGTCCCTGACTCCTCCCTCATCCGACTCACTCTCGTGGGATGATGTGTCCGGATACCCCGTGTATGTTTTTTCGCCCGCTTTAGGACCCCCGGTTTGACTCGGGGGGGCTTAACCCACACAATTGCTGGTTTCCCCCCCCCTCCCAAATTCCTATCCTTAAGCGAGGGTTCCCCTATTCTTACATCCGGATCGTTTTTCCCTGGTGGAAATGGACTGGCCCCAAAAAGCGAATTCCTTGAAGTCTTGAGGAAACGCTTAGGATGTGTATAGGAAGGTGGCCGTAGAGTAGCCCCGGCATCTTGCCGGGAGTTAGATCAACCGGCTGGAAGCCGGGGCTACTTTACGGGGCTACCTTCTTTTCAACCCGAACGCCCCAGTTCCCAGGATGTACTCTCCCTCTCGCAGATGGGCCTTTACTGGATTGTCTTGGATGTACCGCCTGTAATGTTCCAGCTGTGTCCAGCTACGGACAAAGTGATCATGTCTATCCCGCATCCAGAAAGTTTCTTTCAGGCCCAGGGCCTTGTTGATCTCTGTTGCGGTATACGATTTCAAGGAGAACAGAATATCGCCAAGTTTGTACTCGCCCAACAGCATTGACAACATATGCACGTGATTGGGCATGATCACGAAGTCATCCAAGACATACCTTCCCCCATCAAAGAACCGAAGGGACCCTTCGACAATTGAAGCAATTCCTGGTTTCTTCAGATGGCAGGCACCGTAACCCGCGTCCAAAAGAGCTTGCATACGGGAGTTGTGAAGCCGCTTGTATTCAATCCAGTCGCTGCGGGTCCAAGTGCTTCTGGGGGAACCTACCAGGAAGGTCATTCTCTCCCGCAATTCTCTCACTTTAGGAGCCGGAAGCGCATCGGCCGTCCGGAAAGTGACGAAGTAGGTTGCTCCCTCCTGTTCCCAGTGTGGGAGGAACCGAAAGCGGCGGTGAATCTCTGTCTCAGGGTCCATTGGCTGGAAGATGTATTTGGTGACGGTTTTCATATCGTGGGGCCCCCCGTTGTGAAAAAGTGGGTAGCACGCTGCCTGAACGATCCAAGTTGGGGGATCTGCGAAACTGTGGAGAGGAGAGAAAGTAGCACCGGCTTCCAGCCGGTTGGGTTTTCTCCCGGCTGGATGCCGGGGCTACGTTCGGCAGAACTCGGCATCGGCGACGAAACAGGCATCTCCAGTGAGAACGATTTCTTCACCGGGTTGCCATTCCACAATCTGCGTTCCGGTCTCGGTCTGAACTTCAACCGGCGATTGAACCCTGCCTTCGGCGAGAGCCGCGACAGCTGCACCACAACTTCCTGTCCCGGACGAGTGAGTCGGTCCTACACCGCGCTCCCAGATCCTGATCTGGAGGTTCTGCGGCCCCGTTGGTAGAACGAAGCTTACGTTGGTTCCTTGTGGGAACAACGGATGCAACGATAGGCCGCGGCCGAGGACATCGAACAGATCCTCCCCGGGCAACTCTTCGACGAAAACGACACACTGAGGGTTCCCCACCCAGAGCGCGTTGATGCGAACCACCTGGTTTCCTACGGTAACTTCCAGATTTCGAATGGATTCCAAGTGCTCGGATGTGATGAAAGGGATTTCGGACGGCAAGAATCCGGGGTATCCCATCTGGGACTCATAGCGGCAAACCGGGAACGAGGAGTCAATCAAATGGTAGCTCTTCGCCCCCGAGGCGGTCAGAAAGACGATCTCATCCCCGGAAGACAGTCCTCTCTGATGAATATAAGCAGCAGCGCATCGGGTCCCGTTTCCCGACATCTCGGCCTCACTGCCATCCCGATTGAAGATCCTTATTGGAAAGCGCTCGCCTTTACTTTCCTGGAGGAAAATGCATCCATCGGCACCGATTCCAAAATGTCGATCACAGATCGCCTTCGCTACGTCTCGG
>JAUVSF010000397.1 GCA_030597245.1 Acidobacteriota bacterium | reverse complement strand
GGCTTTTCCGCAGCTGCTTGGCCGATCGGTCGAAGTAGTCGGCATACTCCACACCTTCGAAACCGATTTCGGCTACAGCTGCCATTGTTTCGTCGAAATTCTCTGCCAGTTCCTTGCGAACGCAGTAGAGCTGGACACCGATCGGAATCCGTTTCCCTGCTGAAAAAGCGCTTCTGAAGAAGGAGCCGCTGCCCAGGGCCAGGGCAGACGTGGTCTTCAAGAAACTCCTGCGGGTTTGATTTCTTTCACTCAAGCGCAGGACATCTCCCTGTTAAGGTTTGACCTGCCGTTCTCACAGCCCACTGCTAGTGTAACGTGGTAAACGAAAAGCCGAAACCAAAAAATGCGTTGAGAACGACCCGGCTTTGAGCCATCCTTCCCAATGGAGGGGAAGATAAGCTTCTAGCTTGTCACTTTGGGGATCGGTTAACCAGTGACGACCTGGAAGGTCATCCTCCCGGAGGACAAGCATCTTGCTTGTCATGTGACGATCTGGAAGGTCATCCTCCGTTCCTGCCGGCGGATACTGATAAGCACCGAAGGTGTGCTGGGT
The DNA here is from genome assembly GCA_030597245.1 of Acidobacteriota bacterium. Taxonomy (GTDB): domain Bacteria; phylum Acidobacteriota; class UBA6911; order RPQK01; family JAPXNP01; genus JAUWTT01. The sequence continues at coordinate 4,398 of JAUVSF010000397.1, read as the reverse complement.
AATAGCCTGGGGTGGAGCACAGCGGAACCCCAGGTCTCAGGATCGATCGTTCTGAAAACCCTGTAAGGGGCGCAGGAAACTCGAGCACTGAGCTGTGGGGCGAGGGGTCAATGGCCAAAGCTTTGAATCTTGAAATAGCCTCAACGACCGTGCCTTAGCGAAGACACCTCCTTTAGAGTCCCGCGTCGCGGGACGGCATGAATTAGGAATCAGTGGTTTCGCTTCGCCAGACGGGTCTCGGTGACTCGTTCAGGCAGGTGAGTCAAGAAGGGCAACTCAGTTTGAGCCTAAATTCGGGTGAAACCCCACCTCGTCGCTTGAGGGGAACTAGACCTCAATAACGGTTTCCTTCAGATCGTGGAGGCCGTGAAAGTGGTAACGTAAATAGTATCAGAAGGCTAGAAAACGCGGGTGAACCGTTCGAGCAACGACTCGCGAATGTTGTACTCGGGTGTGGATAAACCTCCAGGACCGCACGGCGATATACTGAAACGCGAGAGGTATAGAAACTTTGGACAGGGATATCAGAAAGCAGATTCACAGTGCTTTGAAGAAACTGAGTTCCATTCAAGGAAGCTTCACTGGCACTTCGAGGAAGATCCTGCTTCTCGCTGTCTCGTGCGCCCTTCTCGTGATTTTCACCCTTTACTTCTCTTCTGATTCTTTGGAAGACGTCGAGCTAGCCCAGGCGAGCCAGGTACAGGCCGAACACCCAGTCAGCAGCCCAGCCGGTGAGACGGTGACGAGACCAAGGTCGAATGCTAATTCCGAGCGAGAAACGTCGGCTGGAGGCCTGCAGCAGACCGACTCCGACTGGATCCAAAGTGTCGAATCGAGAGAACAAAGCAAGCGAGGAGCTTCAGCACGAAGGGGAGACCGAAACTACCGAAGCACAGCTGAACTTCTTAACCGATACGACCAGGCGAATCTGGCCAACGCACCCCTTGATTCAGATCCCGCAGCAGCGATTTCGGGTCAGGTTATTGCCGAAACAGGCGAACCGCTTGCAGGCATTCGGGTCAGTGCAAGGGCTCAGCGACTGTTCGAATCCGAGGGAGGAACCACGGGCACGACAACCGAACAGTGGACCCTTTCGAACAACCAGGGCTATTACCGGTTCGGGGAACTTGACCTGGGCGAGTACCGGATCCGCTCCGAGGCAACCGACGGTTTCGCAATGGCACAAACGTTTACACGAACCGGGACTGATTCCGCAAACCTTGTGATGGCCGCCGAACACGTCTGCTGGGTTTACGGTAGAGTCACGAATAACCGGAGACAGCCCGTCGAAGGAGTCAAGGTAAGCGCAAGGGGTCAGCACTCCAGAACCACATCCACTAATCAGTCGGGAGACTACGAACTGCAGCTCACCATTACGGGACAAGGTCTAATGTATCAGCTGCAGTTTGAACTCGAGGGCTATCGGAAGAGTACCCTTAACCTTCAGGCCGCTGAGCTCTTCGAACGGAACGAGATCCGTCTGGACACCGTTCTAGAGAAAGCGGCAGCGCTTGCCACCGTTGCCGGGAGCGTGAGTGATAAACGTGGAACTCCATTAGGGGGAGAGAGAATCTACTTATCGGGCCCGACGAACTATCGGGCCACCACCGACCAGGCAGGGGAGTTTGCCATTCCCAATGTGGAAGCAAACGGGACGTATCAACTCTCGGTCCATTCCCGAGGCCCATATCGAAAGTATGTACAGAAGATTCGGGTTAGCCCTAAGGGTTTGGATGTCAACATTCAACTCGAAGCACTCGACTATGCCAGCCTGTCAGGAAGCATGGTGGATCCGAGCGGAAACCCGATAGCAAATTTCAGCCTCCGGATCTACAGCACGACTGCCTCCGCTCATCAATTGTTAATCAATAGCGATGAGGCCGGCCGATTTATCGTTGATCAAGTTCCCACAGGTCAGCTGATCTTTAACACCCGCTCATATCCACGATTCACGATCAGCGGAATTAACCTGCCTCCAGAAGGCCTCGAAAACGTGGAACTAATTCTGGATTTGGGTAGCTACCAGGTCGTTGGCCGCGTGGTGGATAAGCAAGGTTTTCCGGTAGCGACACCTTACGTGAATCTGAATGGGATGCTTCAGAAGGACGGCGTGCGATACCACTCAGCGCGCCAGACCGCCAGTGACGCTGACGGCTTCTTTAGATTCACCGACATTGGGTCTGGATCACATACTGTCAGCGTTCGAGCTCTCGGGTTCCGGAACACGGCTCTTGAATACAACGTGGATGGGCACGCCGAAGAGCTCGTGGTGCAACTGGAGCGCAGCGAGTAAAAAATAACTCGGATGCCGAGGGTGCTGAGGTTGCAGGCCGGGTTCCCTGCCCGGCCCCACTTTCCTTAGGGCTCTTCCTTGGTGCTCTTGGTGCCTTGGTGGTAAATCTTCATTCGCACTTCCCCTGCCCTACGCAAGCCAGGGACGATTTCTGGGCAAGCTTCCAGAGAGAACCTCATTGATCATGTTGACGTTGTCTACCACCTGAAAGTCGAACATTCCGACACAGGCAAAATCGGCGCCGTTCTCGAAGGCGTACTGAAAACCCTCTTTCGGAGGAATGGCTCCGGCAGCCAGGATCTTGTAAGCAATCCACGGCTTCTCGACCGTCTTCATGTAGTCGATGGTCAGGCTCGGTACCAGATCCCAGTAGTTGTCTTCCGCGTTGTCGATGACTTCGGCATCCTGCCCTTCCCTGCGAGAAGACCAGTAGTTGCTGTGATGAAGGGTTTTCATATAGAAATCAGCTTCGATACCAGATTCCTCGACCGCTTTGATGACTTCAAGATTGTGCGCAGCAGTTCCTCCCGGGACTCCCTTATCCTGGATATAGCCGATTGACTCTTCAAGCAGATCGAGACGTTCCGCTCGTAGGAACGCGTCGGCGATATTGCCCTGGACGAAGGCACCGATCGCACCGTTGTCAAGCGCCATCTGGATGGGCCCGGAAACATCATCCACCTTGGGATACACCTGGGCCAGCCACTGGATCTTCCCTCCCCGCTTCCAGTAGTTGGTCAGGATTCGGATCGTATCGGCATCAGTCCTGAGAACTGCCGTGTTGATTCCGCTCTGTTCACACAACCAGAGCGTTTCCATCACTTTTTCGTCATGAAAGTACGACTTGAGCAGGTGTGAGACATAGATCAGGTCTCGGGCGTGGGCAAAACCGCTGATCAGGTTGCCGCCACACACGATACGGCTCATTTCGAGGTTTCCTATTCTGCCCTTCGGAGCCGGGGCCCGCAGATCATTGAGAGTCGAGGCGCTTACCGTGACAGTGGCACCGGAAACAGTGTCTACTCCTGCCAGATTCAGTTCTTCGTGGCTGCCCCACCCATGTTTCTGAGCAACTGAGAAAACGAAACCTCCGAAAAGGGGAATCACACTCAAGTTCTTAATCAGTTCGCGCCGGCTGAAGAGTCCGGTAATAAGCGGCTGTATCTGGTTCTCATCCTCCGGGAATTCGGCCTTCGAGGACGATGGTTTCAGCGCAGACGAATCTTGCGATGCGGAGCGCCAGAAGCTGATCAGACGGTCAAGTCCCCACAGAGATCCTGCCGGGAAGAGAGCTATCAACCACAGTGCCGTCATTTCGATCAAGTTTTTGTTAACGAAGAGGTAATGCCCCTCCCCGGTATTGGTTGCGAGACTGGAGCCAAAGGGAGGGTTCGCTACGTAGTAAAGTACCAGCAGCAGAGAACCGAGAAGACAGGCAGTCCGTGAAAACAGGCCCAGGATCAGAGCACTGCCGATCAGGATCAGTCCCCAGACATTGAGAAAGTCAACAACTCCAAGAATGGCCGGATTGCCGGCGATCCAATGGAACAGGTCTGAAAGCAGCCACTGTGAAGAAAACAGGTAAGAAGCCGACGACCAGCCGGGATCCACCAGCTTTACGATCCCCTCATAAAGAAAATGCCAGCCAATTAACACCCGAAGAAGAAAGACAACAGCTTTCAGCGCGGTTGCAGAAAAAAGAGACTCGGTACTGGCATTTGAGGTCATGGTTTCACCTTCTGCTTTTCAATTTGCTCATGCCTTCCCTGATCCTGGAACGCGAGGATCCCGGGAGCATCTACGTTCAGCCTACGTAAGTTCCAGATGAATACTACCTTAGCGCCTCGACGCTTTTCTCTCAAGTGCAGTTGAGAAGCATGGAATCCTTTCCTGCGTGCCGTAGGTGCGACAGGGGCATGATAGACGCTGATTGTTTGATTCATGCCGTCCCGCGAAGCGGGACTCAACCCGGACTCCCCACAAGGCACTGTTTGCGGGAGAGCAAGTGAAGGAGGATACCCTTCCAGGTCGTCAAACAGAACCGGAGAAGGGCCCGTATTGACAAGCTGGAAGCTTATCTTCCCACTCCAACCACCGTTACTTCG
>JAUVSF010000482.1 GCA_030597245.1 Acidobacteriota bacterium | reverse complement strand
GCCGGGAGGCTCACTGAGAGCGCCAGCCCATGCGATCGACATCTTTCCGACGATTGCTGCAGCTGCCGGTCTGAAGGCGCCTGAGAATCTGCAGGGCATTAATTTGCTCAACGCCGAGGCCCGTCGCAAGCGAAGGCCTGTATTCGGCGTTACGAATTCGATCCAGGATATGACACCGGGAGATCCCGACAGCACGCTCCAATATCTCTGGTGTATTGAAGACAATTGGAAGCTTCTGGTTCGCTATGACGGAAAGGACACCACGAGATACAAGAATCTGCACATCTGGGATACGGCGCCCGTCCGGTTATATAATCTGAAAAGTGATCCCCACGAAAAGAAGGATCTGGCCGGAGCGAATCCGGATGTCGTCGGACGGATGAAAAAGAAAATCGAGGCATGGCATCCGGTGAACAGGACATGACGCGCTTCGGGTCTACGTCGAACATTTAACAACCAACGAAAGCAACATATGACACATCGAATCCACACCCTGCTAACGTTAACGCAAGTAAGTCTAATGGCCGCCGTCATGTTTCTTGCGGTCATCGCCAATGTCACCCTTTGTGCCGAGGAATCGACCAGAGGACTGGCTGTTGAGTACCCTTTAACAACAGACACTAAGGTGGATTATGATGCTTTGAAAGCCGGGTATTCAGATGTTCCGGAGGCGAGCAAGCTGCGGAGTTTCTGGTTCTGGCAATACGGCCTCGCTACGAAAGAATCCATTACGCAGGATCTCGAGGCCATGAAAGCCAAGGGCTACGGTGGCGCACTCCTCGGTGATAACGGCGGGCCGGAAGGCCAGGTCGGGCCGGTGTTCATGAGCGAAGAATGGAAGGCAAACTTTGCCCACGCGGTCAAGGAAGCCGACCGACTGGGATTGGAGCTGAGCCTGAACATCCAAAGCGGATGGGGCGATCCGGGCAATCCCAACATTCAGCCGGATAATGGCATGAAGAAAATCGTTTTCAGTGAAGTTCATGTGACCGGGCCGAAGAAACTCCAGCAGAGGCTCCCAAAACCGAAGTTCAGTATCTATTACAAGGATATCGCCGTGCAGGCGTTCAAGCGCGTTGATGCGGAGGGGGACACCCGCAGGAGCACGCTTGTCAATTGGGAAAACAAATCATTCAACGCACAGAGCGGACTCGTTGAGGTTCGCGAAATGTTGCCGAATAGCGCTGATGATGTGGTTATCGGTCAAGACAGCATCGTTGACCTGACCGGCAGGTTTTCCGATGAGACCCTCACCTGGGACGTCCCGGAGGGTGAATGGACGATCATTCGATATGGCATGGCGGCTACTGGCAAGCGAAATATGTACGCCGCTCCCGGTTACAGGGGCGGGCTCTGTTACGATCAGATCCATGCCAACGGTGTCAAGGCGCAGTGGAATGACGTCGCGCAGCCCTTGATCGATATTGCCAAGAAGAACGGCAACAGCCTGAAGTACGTGCACACCGATAGCTGGGAAATGAAGCTGACGAACTGGACGCATGATTTTAGGGAAACATTCAAGCGGCTTCGCGGGTACGACATGTCGCCCTTCCTGCCGGTGCTGGCGAACAAACTCGTCGGCAGCCGCGAGCTCTCGAACCGTTTTCTGGAGGATTTCCGGCTGACCGTCTCTGATCTGGTCGCCGAGGAAAACTATCAGGTACTCAAGGACCTGGCGCACGCCAATGGCTTGCTTCTTCACTCGGAATCCGGCGGCCCTCACCGGGCACCGCTTGAGGCCTTGCAGACGCTGGGGAAAAACGATGTCCCCGTGAGCGAATTCTGGGCGAGGACCAATGGCCGTCGAGTTTCCGAGGCAGCGCGCATCCATGTCAAGCAGGGCTCCAGTGCCGCCCATGTTTACGGCAAACGATACCTCGCTGCCGAAGGACCCACGTCGATAGGCCCGCAGTGGGAACGGGCCCCGCGTGAACTGAAGGGCAACCTGGATAAGATTTTCTGCCTTGGGGTCAACCGCTTGTTCTGGCATACCTATACCAGCGCGCCTGACGAATATGGGATCCCGGGCTTCGAGTACTTTGCCGGCACGCATATGAACCGGCATGTCACCTGGTGGGATCAGTGCGACACCTTTGTCGCGTACCTCAACCGCTGCCAGTACATGCTCGCCCAGGGCCTCTATGGCGCCGACGTTTTGGCCTATTATGGCAGTGCCTCGCCCAATTTTGTGTATCTTGAAAGCGATATCGACGTGCCGCGCGGACATGCGTGGGATATGTGCAATACCGAGGTTCTGCTCTCACGTGCGACAACCAGGAACGGGCGGATCTATCTGCCGGACGGCATGAACTACGCCTTGCTGTACCTGAAACCTGGCATCAGTTTCATCTCGCTACCCGTGCTCAGAAAGATAGAGCGCATGGTCAAGGACGGGATCGTCCTGGTTGGCAATCCCCCGGAAAGAGCGGCCGGGCTTACGGGTTATCCTGCGTCGGACAAGGAAGTGCAGGCGATTGCCAAACGACTGTGGGGAAAGATTGATGGGAAGAATGCCTTCGCGAACACCTACGGCGAAGGCCGAGTCTATGCCGGCAAGACCATTGCCGAGGTGCTTGAGCTGGAGGCGATAAAGCCCGACTTCTCCTATACGGCCAATAAGGACGTGGACCTGAGCTATATCCACCGCTCCGCCGACGATCTGGATATCTACTATATCGTCAACAAGTGGGCCTACAAGGACGTGAACGACCTGGAGTACCGCTACCGGTCCGGCCTGCCCAATCGCTACATCCGGGCCATCTGCTCCTTCCGCGCGGACGGGGACCGGCTGATCGAGCGCTTTGATCCGGTGACAGGAAGAATTACACCGGTGCTCGTGTATGAGCGCAAAGGTGGCCGCTATGAAGTGCCGATTTCCCTCCCGCCGGAGGGTTCGGCGTTTTTCGTCTTCAGGAAGGGTCCGGAACGCAGGCACATCACCCGGATAACCAAGGACGGAAAAGCTGTTGCCCAGGGTAATGCCCCGCTGCAACTGAACGCATCCGGAATCTTCGTGCGGGGTGGCGGCGTCGAAGTCATACGACAGGACGCGTATGAGCTCACCTGGTCTGACGGCAAAACGGAAAAGCTGGCCAGCACCGCACTGCCGCCTGATCAGACCATTGAGGGCAGCTGGAAGACTACTTTCATGGAGAGGCCATCGCTCGGCGAACCGATCACCGCTGAGACGGACGTGTTGAAATCGTGGACGGAGTCTTCGCAGCGGGAGATCAAGTATTTCTCCGGCACGGCACGGTACACAAAGATCGTCGACTTTGCCGATGAGGTGAAAAGCAGGCGGGTCTACCTCGATCTCGGCAACGTCCTGGACCTTGTGACGGTGCGTCTGAATGGCAAGGTGGTCGATACCTGCTGGATCGCTCCTTTCCGCGTCGACATCACCGATCACCTTGTGAAGGGACGGAATCTTCTTGAACTGGATGTCACCAACTGCTGGGCGAACAGGTTGATCGGTGACGGCAAGCTCCCGAAAGAGCAGAGAAGAACACAATCTAATGTCGGCGGCAAGTTCCAGAAGCCCGGCTCAGAAAAACTGCTGAGGGTATCCGGCTTGCTGGGCCCTGTTCGACTACAGTTTGCGGAAATCGTATCGCTATCTGTGTCAAAGTAAGGGCCAAGAAATAAGCGCACTTCTAATCGTCGCCGTTAGGACGTGGTATTGCCCCTGAAAACTGGTCGATGCCTCATGAGAGGCGTTCTCATACCACGCGATCCCGAACAGTCAAAATACTCCGCCGAACTGCAACAGGAGTGCCCGGCCTACACAATCCATTGAAAGAAGGCACGAGGACGCTCGAGCATAATTGCCATGAAGAAAACCGCTCTCATCGTAGCAGGACTTCTCACGACGATTTCCTCCATAGCAGCTTCTCAGGATGCCAGGAAGATTTTAGAGGTTTCCGGTGTCCAAGGAGGGCTGGTTGTCGTGATCGGCTGCGACAGCCCGGAACTGCTGGCAGAATTGCATGCCGGGGGCTCGTACGTGGTCCACGGTCTGGATCGCGATCCGGGCAAAGTTGCGGCCGCCAGGGTCTACTTGCGTGAGAAAGGGCTATACGGCTCGGTGACCGCAGCTCGATGGG
>JAUVSF010000471.1 GCA_030597245.1 Acidobacteriota bacterium | reverse complement strand
GGATTCTTTGGATTTGCTGGGAGTTTCCGGCGTCCCAACCACGCTTTTTCTTGACGAGCAGGGGATCATCCGCGCGATTCAGCCCAAGCATGAGGACCTGGAACGGTTTCTCGCTGAGGATGTTTCGGCGGGAGTGATCCAAGAAACCCAAGAGAACGATCTTCCCAACCTGGCAGAGTTGAAGAAGCGGTCTGAAGACGGCACCCGAGAGCAGCTCAAAGACTACGCCGATGCCCTGTTTCTGTGGGGAGGTCCCCAGAGTCTGGATTCTGCCATCGGACGGTTTCAAGAGCTTCTGAAGAAGAACCCGGATGATGGTTCCGTCGAGTTCAGCCTCGGGGTTGCTTACCGGCGCCGCTATGATTCGGGTTCGCGAGATTTCGAAGATTTTCATAAAGCGGTGGAACATTGGGCAAAGGCCCTTGAACTTGACCCGAATCAATACATCTGGCGACGGCGGATCCAGCAGTATGGTCCCAGGTTGGACAAACCGTACTCCTTCTATGACTGGGTCGAAACGGCGAGAAAGGAGATTCTGGCTAGACGTGAAACTCCTCTCCCGCTTGAGGTGGAACCGGGCGGAGCGGAATTGGCTTACCCCTCCAAATCGCTGGTTGAATCAGGCTCGAATGCCGTGGAACCAGATCCAGGAAGCAGGATCCGGAAAGATCGCGAAGGTTTGATACGGGTCCGTTCCGTTGTCGTACCTAACACCTCGGACGGGGAACTGTCGGCAAGAGTCCACATCCTGTTTTCTCCCGATCTGGCGAAGAAAGCCCACTGGAACAATGAAGCGGGTGATATGCAGGTGTGGCTTGCATCACCCGGGAGTCTTGAGATCGACAAGAATCTGTTTGTGCTGGAAGTCCCCCGCGAAGAGGTGAGTCAGGAGACTCGGCGAGCTGAATTCGAGGTGAGGTCTGAGGCACAGCTCAGGGGAAATATGACACTTCCGGGGTATGCACTTTATTACGTGTGTGAGGATGTAACTGGAACGTGTCTTTATAGAAGGCTCGATTTCGACGTCGAGTTCTAGGAGAAATAGTTTGAGATTCTCAAGGTACATCATTCTGTTGTCATGCTTGTTTTTCCTCGGCAGCTTCGCTGTTGGGAAAAATCCGATCGCCACCAGCGCTGAAGAGATCTGTCCTCTGCTTCCGGGTATGGAGGTGCCTGAGGTTGAGCTAGTCACGACTGATGGTGAGCCATTTGCCCTGAAATCTGAAATCGCTTCTCAGCCCACGATACTCATTTTCTACCGGGGCGGCTGGTGACCCTACTGTAATGTGCAGTTGGGTCAACTGCAGAAAATAGAGGCAGAGTTACTCGAGTTGGGATATCGGATTCTGGCTATCAGCCCGGATCTACCTGAAAACCTGAAGGCAAGTGTCGAGAAGAACAGCCTTCGCTACGTACGTCTCTCCGATAGTAGGATGGAGGCAGCCAAAGCGTTCGGCCTGGCTTTTCACGTCGATAACGAGGGATACCAGAGGCTCTCCGGCTATGGTATGGATCTGGAAGCTGCATCGGGCGAGAAGCATCATCTTCTTCCCGTTCCGGCTGTCTACCTGGTGGGTACGGACGGGATCATCCAGTTCCAGTACGTTAATCCGAACTACCGGGTGCGACTGACGCCTGAAGTGCTCCTTGCGGCTGCAAAGACAGATGTCGCCAGGATTGCGAAGTAAGTCCGGCGTCCAATACCACCAAGGGGCAAGGCTTTAGATTTGGAGTGCGGCAGCCCTAGCTGACGCTTTGGCTAATTGTGCACTTAAGTCTCCTGAAGGAAAGCGTCAGCTAGGGCTGCCGCACTCCAAATTTCTGCTTGGTGTTCTTGGTGGTTAGAATTTAGGTTGCCGGCTTCAATACCGTGCAGACCGAAGCGCAAATCGGCCCGCCGATGTTGAAGGTAGCTGCAACTTCTGCATTGGGAACCTGTAATTCGGGCGGCACCTTTCCCTGGAGCTGCCAGGCGCACCAGCCGACCATAGCAACCCCGGTCGCTCCAACCGGATGACCTTTTGCAATCAGCCCACCTGAAGTGTTGATCCCACACTCACCGTCGGGAGCAGCCTTTCCTTCGGTCCAATAGGGAGCGCCCTTGCCGAGATCAGCCTTTCCCAAGACTTCAGTCCCAAGAGCGCCCATGACCGTAAAGCAGTCGTGGATCTCTGCAACGTTGATATCTTTTTCACGGACCCCCGCCATTTCGTATGCGCGGTTCATGGCGGAGTAGGCTCCTGAAGGACGGAGGACATCGCGGTGGCCCTTTTGCAAAGGATCTGTCGCCTGCGCAAATCCGGCCAGTTCAACACAGTCGGCCTTTGAAACGGACAGTTTGTTCAGACCTTCTTCCGTCGCCAGAATCATCGATGCATAGCCGTCACTGATCTGTGAGCAGTCGAACGTTTTGAGTGGAAGGCCCTCTACGATGTAACGGTTGAACCCCTCGATCCTCATGATCTGCTCGACTGTGACCTGAACTTTCTGCATCTGGGCATAGGGATTGTGGGCGGCATTCGCATATTCCTGAACCGCGATTTCCGCCAGGTCCTCTTCGCTCACCTGGTACGCGTCCATGTACTCCTGCATCACTTCGGCAAAGAGATGCGGAAACGTGTAGACCTTACCTTCACGTTCAATCGGGTGCGAGAAGAAGCCGAGTGATTTGCCAACCAGTTTTCCATCCATTTTCCCGTCATCACCGCGCATCTTCTCGTAGCCGACCGCAATCCCAACCTCACCCCACCCCAATTGAAGCTTCTGAACCGTACTGAGAATGGCCTGTCCCCCGGAAGCACAGGCGTTCTCCACAGATTCAATCGGTTTTCCGGCGAGGCCTTCGACTTCGGCCAGCAACCCGGCCAGCAGTCCTTGCCCGTTTAAGGAAATGTTGCAGGTTGCACCGATCGAGCCGACGTCGATAACCCTAGGTTCGATCTCTATCTCTTCACAAGCACCCAGCACGGCCTTCTGGACGATCTCGGGAATCGTCGTATCGAAGAGGTTTCCAAACTTTGACTGCTGATAAGCGGCGATATAGATCTTTTTCATTTGAATCCTCCTTCTGTGATCTGCAAGGCCGGAATGGTTTTGGAGAGAGAGGAATTGACTTCCAACTGAAACAGACTTATTCCCGTGCCACAACACACATATCCCATCAAGGGCGATTATCCACTGTCGGGGATCAAGCCGCAACAGACCCTTGAAAGTCAGGCACGACCTACAGGTCGCTCGGGATCGGTAATCCACTCGCTCCAGGAACCGGGGTAGAGTTTTCCAACGCCCAAGCCGGCACGAGACATAGCTACCATACTATGCGCAGCCGTGACGCCGGAACCGCAGTAGAAGACCATCTTGTCCGGACTCGTATCACCCAGGGTCGTGCAGTATCGCTTCCGCAGTTCATCGGGGGGCAAGAAGCGGCCTGTTGAATTGAGATTGTCTTTGTAAGGAGCGGACAGAGCACCCGGGATATGGCCGGCCACAGGGTCAATCGGTTCGACCTCTCCGCGGTAGCGCTTTGCCCCCCTTGTATCAACAAGTTTAAAGTCGGGATCGGTTCGGAGTCGATCGACCTCAGAAGCGGATACGGCGAGTTCGGGCCGGGGCCGCGGAGTGAACACCGTCTCGTCTCGCTTCTCATCACCCGAGCTGACAGGGTGTCCCTCTGCTGCCCAAAGTTGCCATCCGCCGTCAAGAAGGGCAACTGAGTCATGTCCCAGCCAAAGCATCATCCACCATAACCGTGCGGCAATCGCTCCACTTGCGTCGTCGTACGTGACAACCTGGGATTCATTGCTGATGCCCCAGGAGGAAAGAGTACGGCAAAAATCGTTGATTATCGGCAAGGGATGGCGACCGGTCTGTCCAGGAATGATTAAACCGGACAGATCCTCGTCCAGGTGGCCATAGACCGCTCCAGGTATATGGTCGCAAAGGTAATCTCGCCTGCCTCTTTCTGTGTCAGCGAGAGAGAACCGACAATCAACAACGACCCAGTTCGGGTCGCCTAAGTGGTGCTGCAGTTCCTGTGTTGAAATTAGATTCTCATATCCCATGGCCAGATCCTCTGTTGCACAAATTGAGGCTCATTATAGTTGAATCCGCTGTGGCAGTTGGGATTAAACCTGGGATGATGCTCTGTTCGCACTTTCCCCCAGGCCCCCCCGCCGGCCGTTCCCCCGGTTCCCCTCCTTTGCTGTAGCTTTGGCGGGCCGGCCGATCAACGATACACGTTTACCCT
>JAUVSF010000695.1 GCA_030597245.1 Acidobacteriota bacterium | reverse complement strand
TCACCTCGAAGCGATTCAGTCTCTTAAACAACGATTCAAAGATACCGTCTGCACCATTGGTTGGGTGGTAGGGCCTCTGCAGTGTGCGGGTTACCTTTACGGTGTGTCTGACACCTTCTTGCTGGTTTACGACGATCCGAGGCTCTTGAAAGACACCCTGCAGTTCTTTGTGGAACAAGCCATCGCCGTGGTGGAGAGTGAGGCACGGTCGGGCGCGGATGCGATCTTCGTTCCCGACCTTCTTGCCGCCTCCTACTTCCTGTCAAAGGAACAGTACAGGGAGTTTGTTCTGCCCGCTCACAAGAGGCTGTTCCAGCAAATCCACTCACTTGGCCTTCCGGTCTTTTTCCATCCAAACGAACCGCGCCCTGAGCATCTGAGAGTGATGGCTGAGCTCAAACTGGTCTGTGACCTTGCCATCACCGTTGGCAGTGAAGGGAATATTGTCGAAGCGAAGCGTCAGTTGGGAGATGCAGTCTGCCTTATGGGAAATGTTCACTGCCTCGAGGTTTTGCGAGACGGTAACTGCGATGCAGTTCGAACGGAGATTGAAGAGATCATTGAGGGTGTCAGTTCCGGAGGCGGACACATTCTGAATACCTGTGCAACCATGTCCTTCGATACTCCTCGAGAGAATGCGGTGGCGATGGTACAGACCGCCCGGAATTACTACGGGCAAAAGGGGTTACTTGACAGAGTCTGACGAGAGCTGAAGTGACTTCCTTTCCGGCATTACCCCTACGGGGTTCGAACAGCGGTGGGCAGACGGTTCCCGGGCTTCCGCTTCGCTCCACTCCAGGCTATTGAGCACCGCACCTTTGGTGCTCCGAACGCAAGGCGCGGTAAGACGAGCATCCCTGCTTGTCACTACGGCGTTGCGGGAATTGTGCCACGCCCCATGGTGTACCGACGTTGTGGGTTGGAGACGCGAACCCCCCGGTCTCTGAGATCCCGGGGCTCCGTATGAATGGTCAACAGAAGTTCATACGGAGCCGGGTCCTTTCAGGGCTCGGGGGATATAATTACTGGGAGCTGGGATCTGGGAACCGGCTTAACCACCAAAGCACGAAATCACTATTAAGATCTTCTTGTGTTTTAGTGATTTAGTGGTTAATCCCTCGCAATGAACGAGTTCTTAGCGGTTTCCTGCAGGCGGATTCTCACCAGCACAACATCCGCCGGCAGCCGATCTCTTAGAATGCCGAAAACCTCAACCGCCAGCGCCTCTCCTGTCGTATGCTGAAAATGGTCACTCAGGTTCGTACCGTCAAAAGGTTCCAGCAAGTGCTTCTTCACAGTGCGGTCCAATGTGTCACGGTTCATCATTAAACCTGATTCGGGATCAACAGGGCCGGAGATCGTCACCTCTACCCTGTAGTCGTGGCCGTGAAGGCGACTGCATGGGCCAAAAAACTGCATGTTCTCTTCTTCACTGAAGCCCTCAACTGTCAACGTATGCAGCGCCGGGAGGAGGTATGATCTGGTGAGGAGAATTCGTCCTTCCACCATGTCTACCGACCTGAATCCTTCGGTTCCCGACTGCCCGCACAATCCACCCAGAAGTCGGTTCCTTCGAAGAGGCGAATCCTTCGCAGCGTGAATCGCTCACTTGGGAGCTGGTTCTCGATTTCCTGAAAGCAATAGGCAGCAAGGTTCTCAGTTGTTGGGACGACCTCCCTGAAATAGGGGACATCATAGTTAAGGAAGTGATGATCCAGTGGGGCAGTTACATTCTTGAGGATAGTATCGAGATCCCGTAAGTTCATCACCATCCCCGTCTTGGCATCCAGTTCACCCTCAACGTGAGCTTCCAACACGTAATTATGGCCATGCCCGTGATCCGAATAGGACGATCCGTACAATTCTCGATTCTGTTCTTCGTTGAGATCGGAGCGGTAGTTTCGGTGACCGCTGCTGAACGATATTTTTCTACAGATTGTCACTCGTTGGGAACTTCTACTCATGAGGTCTTTTATCTTACTGGCCTGTTACGAAGAGATCTACAAGCGTTTGAGAAGGTTACCCACTTTGCCATTCCGGAGTCTTTGGCTACAATTGTTTTTTAGTGGCTTTATCCCGGGTGATTTTGGGAGGTTTGCGATTCCTATGAAGAAGTTAAACAGAAGAAGTTTCCTGGAGAGTTCTGCGAAGGTTTCCGCGGGTGCGGCTGTAGGAGCAGGGTTAGTTTCTGGATCTCCGAGCGCGGCTGCGATTGGAACTACGACATCGAGTCCAAATGACAAGATCCATGTAGGCCTGATCGGGTGTGGAGGTATGGGGAAAGCGGACTTAAGAGATTTCCTTCGTCTGGAGGAGATCGAATGCCTTGCGGTTGCGGATGTTGATGAACGGCGAATCGCGGAAGGTCAGGCGCTGGTTGAAAAGGCTCGAGGCCGAAAACCGGATGGGTACCAGGATTTCAAGAGGATCATCGACCGGAAGGACGTTGATGTCGTGATCATTGGCACGCCTGATCACTGGCACGCCCTCCCCACGATCAGCGCATGTGAGTCGGGGAAGGATGTCTATGTGGAGAAGCCCCTTG
>JAUVSF010000512.1 GCA_030597245.1 Acidobacteriota bacterium | reverse complement strand
TAGCCCTCCAGATTCTGGACGAGAAACGAATCGACCCCTATGCCTCGCAATCTGGCTAACCGTACGCCGTTGCCGCCGAAATTCCGTTTGGCGTCCTTGGTGGTTTGAATTATCCGGCTTAGACCCTTGGCGAGCTTGGCGGGCTTTGCGTGAAATATGCCCTCTGCGCCTTTGCGTAAGACGAATTGACCTCGCGCCAAGAACGCAAAGACGCAGTTAGAGGGCTGGGTCTTCGGTTAAGTCCCGAGGAATGAGCGCTAGAACTCAAACATAATCCCTGCCGTGGGAAGGATGGGAAACTGCTGTGAGGTCAGGTTTCTGATTTGACCTGTCTTAGGATTAACAGAGCCGAACTCGTGGCCCGCGTACCTCACATTCTCCCGATCCGTGAGGTTCAAGACTTCGACGAAGAGAGTGATTCGATAGCGATCTTTCGGGATTGACTTCGCCAGCCTTACGTCAAATCGTGCGTAGTCAGGCAAGCGTTCCTGGTTTCGCTGCTCGGCCAGGAAGTATTTGTCGTTCCTCTCTTGTGCATAGACGGGAACAGGCATGCCAGTGGCGAACCTCCATTTGATCGAGAGTTCCACATTTGAGGTCCATCGATAATGGGCAAAGACACTGAGGCCATGTCTCTGATCATAGTTGCCGGGAAACCAGAGGCCTTCTCCTTCGCTCCAACGGCTTCTACTCCAAGCGTACGCAACCCAACCGCTCAGTCCGTTTGGAACTCGCCGCCCAATCATGACGTCAGCTCCGTAGGATCGATCGTCAAGGATATTCTCGTAGGGAACTCCCGACGGAGGGGCGATTTCTCCATCTTCGAGGTGCCAGAGCCCTTTATACCGCCATGGGACTTCCTTCCGCCACCGATAGTAACCAGAGCCGGTAAGCTCGAAACCCTGCCCACTCCGATAGGACCATTTCCCTTCGGTTCCAGTGGCGGCTTCAGGACCCAACTGCGGATTTCCTGCAATTCCGTACAGCTGGTTGAAGAAAGGGAACTGGCCACTTCGTCCCAGCCAGAGAGAAAGATTGTGGCCTTCAGCCGGCGCGAACTCAACACCTACAAAAGGTGAGTGATATTGGGCATCGACTTTGGCTTGCCGATTCCAGCTCCAGCCACCAAACAGTTTGAGTTGTTGGGTGAGGGGAACACTCCCTTCTACGAAGAGCTCTAAACGATTGGTGGTCACATCGAAGAAGGAAGTGGCTACCCATTCATTGCTGCCATAGCGGAAGAAGTTCTGTTGGTTTGCTGCTGACCAGTGCTCCGCGGTGATCCCGGCAGAAACCGTCCAGTCCTTGAACACTTGCAGATCCCAGACACTTCTAACCCCCAAGACATCCTCTTCGTTCCACCAAAGCTCCTCTCCCTTGGGATTCTTATTCCAGCTATCAGCCCGCTGATAATAAGCGTGGCTACGTGCAGTCAGCCGATCCCTCAAGAACCAGTCCCATTCCACATGGAAAAGGTCACTAAGAAACCGGCCGCGATCAAGACTGTTCCTCCCCGAGCCTTCCGTTACATCACTCAGCCCGGTATTGCCATGCAGGAAGCTGATGGTCACTTCGTGTGAGTCGTTGAGAGACTGCGTCACCTTTCCAAACAAATCATAGTAGCCAAAGTTCAGCTCTGTATCTGGATCGATCCGACGAATGATCCAATCAACGTAGCTTTTCCGCGCAGAAGCAATCCAGGTCCCTCTCCCAAGCGGGCCTTCCGATAAGAAAAGGAAAGCACTTCCAGAGACTGACACCAGATTACGCCATCGAGAACTGTTACCGGTACGGCTTCTCATGTTGAGGAAGCCCGCCGAGTTTCCGCTCCACCTGGCGGAACTTCCAGCGGGCACAAGCTCGAGCCCTTCTACCAACTCGGCGCTCAACAGAGTCGTTGACCCGGTATCCTGAACACCTTGAATCGTGTGAACGAAACTATGGGCCGGAATTCCGTCAAACATGATTCCTACCCGATCGAAACCCGATCCCTGCATGGCGAATCCGGTATTGAAATCGTCGTTGGCCGGCAGAGACGGCAAGTGCTGGAGAGCTCGTATGGAATCATCCGTGAGGACGCTCTTCAGGTTATTGATCTCCGTCGCGGAGAGCCCAATACTAGCAGCGGAAGTCCTCGCCGTTACCGTGATTTCATCCGCGATTGCGGTTCCCGGGCTGAGGTAGATCTCAAGTTCCTCGGGCTCTCCAGCCACTAACTCCAGTTCCCGCTTGATCAAGCCGAAACCGACGGCCGTTACCATCAGTTGATAGACCCCTGGACCGACGTCAGCGATTTGGAAGGTCCCGTTGTCGCTGGTTGTTGTCGTATATTCCGCTTCAGAGGAATCCGACGCTGAGAGAACAACCTCAACCTTAGCCAGGGGCTGATCTGTTTCCGCGTTGATCACGACTCCTCGGAGCTGGGCCCAGGCAGAAGACACAAGCAGGAAACCTGGGAGCAAGGTGAGACAGAGGCGGGACGCCCCGGTAAGGTACTTCGTTGATCCGAGGAAAGATCGAACGAACATAGAGCAAAAACTCTTCTCGTCAGCGCCTAAAACGAACCTGAGATGATGCTATTTGGGTGCTTGAAGGATGTCAAGGAGCGGACCTGGTCAAGCATACCCGAAAGGGAGAAAAGAGAAGCACTATGTCCCCCTCCCCCCTATTCGTATGCTCTTCTTTCCCTGTTAATATAGATTGTCTGGTTTGAAATCTGGCGGATCTGTTCTGAAAAGAATCAGGTGGATTGAAACGGCTGGAAAAACGGGCAAAGCCGGCAGATCGGAGAAACCAGATGAATCTGACAAAGACCAAGCGGGCCGGCCTGAACGGGAAAACAGATAAACAGACCTGAACAATCAGATATGGACAAAAACCGGGGAGAGAATGACCAATGCATAAAAGTATGATGGATATGTACGACCTTACGGGGAAGACAGCGGTTGTGACCGGGGGATCCCAGGGGCTGGGAGAGAGTTTCGCCCGGGGACTGGCCAAGGCGGGGTGCAGTCTGGTGCTGACTGCCAGGACCCTTTCCAAGCTGGAGAAGGTGGCCGAAGAGATGGCCCGGTATGGGGTAAAAGCCCTTCCGGTGCAGATGGATGTCAACCAGCGTGAAGACATCGAAGCCATGGTCAAGAAGGCCACGGACGAGTTCGGAAAAATCGACATCCTGGTCAATAACGCCGGGATATCAGCCGTCAACGAAGCCGAGAACATGACCGACTCCGAATGGGAGAGCGTCATCCGGACCAATGTCGGAGGGGTGTTCCTCTGCTCCCAGATCGTGGGCCGGGAAATGCTAAAGCAGGGTTCCGGAAAGATCATCAATATCGCCTCCATGTACTCCTTTGTGGCCGCCAGTTACGTTCCTCAGGTGTCCTACGCCACCAGCAAGGCCGCGGTCCTGGGCCTCACCAGGGAGATGGCGGTTGAATGGGCGCCGAAGGGTGTCCAGGTCATTGCCCTAGCCCCGGGATTTTTCCGCTCCGACCAGACCATATGGGCCTTTGAAGAGAATAAGGAACTGGGAGAAAAACTCCTGGCCCGGGTACCAATGGGCCGCATGGGAAAACTGGAAGAACTGGAAGGCACCATCGTCTACCTGGCCTCCGAGGCTTCCGGATACATGGCCGGACAGTCCCTGACACTGGACGGAGGGTTCGTCTCCAGGTAGAGAGCATTACCGACCCGGAGGCCTCGGTGGCGACGCGAAGATTGGCCGGGCCCTGAAAGGACCCGGCTCCGTATGAGGCGCAACCGTCATACGGAGCCCCGGGAGCTCGGAGACCGGGGGCTCTGCATATGCCTCGCGACGCAACCTGGTGAGAAAGGCGGGCTAGTGAAGCAGATTAAAGGAGTCAAAGCATGATAGAAGTTGGAATTATCGGAATGGGCATCAGGGGCAACCTGTATGCCACCACTATCAAATACAACGCCTTCGCCG
>JAUVSF010000410.1 GCA_030597245.1 Acidobacteriota bacterium | reverse complement strand
GGTTTCTTTCAGACTTGGGACTGCCGGCGGTGCCTGTATTCTGGCTGGCTTCAAATGACTCGGATTTTGACGCGGGCGGAAAGCCCTGCTTCGTGAACCGTTCTGGGGAACTCGTTGACCTGGAGGTTCCTGATCTGCGACCCCGTGAGGAGCAGATGGCAGGGACTGTAACGTTACAGTCAGTTTCTGAATGTTTCGACCTGCTCAGTTCGCCCGAACAGGGTTTCGACCTTTCCTAGAACGTGTTGAGCCTTTTGAGGAGAGCCTATTCGCCGACGAGTGACTTCCGAAGTGCTTTTGGGGCTCTGTTATCCGAGCTCTTCAAGGGGGAAGGGCTGGTTCTGTTTGACCCTCTGAGTTCGCTGGATGGGAGTTGGCTGACCGGGTTCCTTGCTCCGGTTATCGAGCGGCGAGGCGAACTGGTTGAGGCCTCCTTCAAGCGTGTGGAGGAGATTCAGCGGAGAGGATTTACGCCTCAAGTCAGGATTGGAGAATCGGAGACGTTCCTTTTTTGGCAGGATGGCAAGTATCGGTACAAACTCGACTACCAGTCGGGGAAGTTCCGCGCCCGCGGCCTGCCCTCAGTCCATTTTACGGCCGCTGAGCTCTTGAGACAGATCGACACTGGTGAAGCGAAGGTTTCGCCTTCGGCTCTGTTGAGGCCGGTATTGCAGGAGTACCTTTTCCCTGCCGCCTTTGCCGTAACCGGACCTGCTGAAACATCTTATTATGCGCAGGTCGGCTCACTGGCCGAGTTCTGGGACCTGCAGCTTTCTGCCCTTCCGCGCTCTGGATTTACTCTGGTTGACCGGAAATGCCGGCGACTTCTCGAGCAGTATGAACTTGATCCTTGCGACGTGACGCAAGCTGCAGGTGGTTCGCTCCTCGAGAGGATTCTCCTCCAGGGGGAGGAAGGCGAAGCGCTCGAAAGGATGAGCGTCGTGACGGATAACGTGAGGGAGCAACTTGAACACCTTCGTCAGCATGTCTCGCTTCAAGATCACACGATTGCCGATATGCTCGAGACATCTGAAAGGAAGATACTGTACCAGCTGCAGAAGGTCAGGAATCGGTTTATTCTGAACTCGACTCGGCGACGAGAAGAGCTGACCAGACACGTGAGGAATCTTGAAAGCCGACTCATTCCCAAGGGGAAGAGCCAGGAGAGGGTGATTAATTTCAGTTACTTTCTTTCTGAAGGCGGCCCTGAAACAATCAGAACGCTGCTCGAGACGATCGATCCGTTTCGGCCCGCCCATAGGATTCTTCATCTTTAACACTTTCCCCGTGGATTTGCTCAACGGGACAACTGTGAAATGGGCAGTTGGTTCAGGTAAGATCTTGAGAAGCGAGATTTTTCTTAACTTAAAGGGATATGTTTGATCGGCACTACCTCTTGTATTCGAGGATACTTTTCATTGCGGATGTTGTAGCGACTCTGCCCGCACTTTTTTTGGCCTACACTTCCCGGTACCATCTGGTGAAACTGGCACCCGAAGAGCTCAAGCAGTTCTTCCATCCGGAGCTCTTGCCCTTCAGGGACTACCTGACTTATCTCCTGATTCTCCTTCCCGCATGGTTTCTGCTCCTGGCTGCCACACAGCGGTACAACGATCTGCTTAAGAGACCTTTGAGTCGGCAGATTGCCCGGCTCTTCAATTTCTTTTTGTTCAGCGGAAGCCTGGTGGGGCTTGTGGCCTACACCTTAAACCTGGAGCTTAGTCGGCCTATATTCTTCGTCTTCTTTGGGCTGATGGTGATTTTTCTGCCTCTGAATCGCATTTTGCTCCAGCTCGTTCTGAGGAGTCGGAACGTCAACGAGCACAACCAGATAAGAATCCTGATAGTCGGCACTGATGAACGCGCTCATCAGGTAGGAGCAATTCTCGAGAACTCCCGGAAATATGGGTACCATGTGGTCGGTTACGTGTGGCCAAATGGAACTGCGCCGGTCAGCGGTCTGAAAACACTCTGCTCAATCGATGAGCTCTCCGACCTCATTCAGGAGGAGACACCGGCTGACGAAGTGATTTTCACCGGGAATCTGAAGAGCGAGTGGCACGACTACGGAAATATCCTTCGCCTCTGTGAAGAAGTGGGTATCAGAACTCGAATTGCGGCAGACCTGATCCCGGGATCGGCATCGACTGTCAGTTTGGAAACTCTCGGGAATTTGCCCCTGATCACGTTTGTTACAACTCCCGACCAAAGTCCTTCACTTGTGGTCAAAAGAGTAATGGACTTTGTCATTGCGTCGGTAACTCTGGTTGTCTGCTCTCCCTTGATGCTGGTTGTCGCCTTCCTGATCAAGTTCACGTCGCCCGGACCTGTTTTTTACCGGCAGACCAGATGTGGGCTGAATGGACGGCGGTTTGAGTTGACCAAGTTCCGAACCATGGTTGACGGTGCAGAGGACAAGCTTTGGGAGATTAGGCACCTCAATGAGATGGATGGCCCCGTGTTCAAGATGCGAGACGATCCGAGGGTAACGCCGCCGGGACGCTTTCTGCGGAAGACGAGCATCGACGAGCTTCCCCAGTTGTGGAATGTGATCAAAGGCGAGATGAGTATTGTCGGCCCTCGAGCTCCCCTTTTTGAAGAAGTCCGGCACTATTCTCTTGCTCAAAGGCGAAGGCTCAGTGTGAAGCCTGGAATCACCTGTCTCTGGCAGGTTTCAGGGCGCAGTGAGATAAGCTTCGAGCGCTGGATGACCATGGATCTGGAGTATAACGACAACTGGTCTCTATGGCTCGATCTTCAGATTCTCATGAGAACTATACCGGCTGTCTTCTCCGGCCGCGGAGCACACTAGGGAATGACACTTGCAACTCCGGGCCAGCAGAAGTCGGGAGAACTCTGTCAGGTCGATCCGCTCTTCGTAGCGAAGACGGGCACTTTCAAACCAGCATTCCGCCTCTTCCAACGTGTAACAACCACCATTATCCGTGCTGACCAGCATATTCACAGCGAACAGGAGTGACCACTGAGGGCCCCGGTGGTCGTTATCCAGAAAAAAGTCTTTCAACCCCAGTCGGCCTCCTGGAGCCAGGGCCGAAGCACACCGTGCCACGAGCCTCCGGTTTTCGTCGGATGAGTAAATATGGATCAAATTCGAAACGAAGATAAAATCGTAGCCGGAGCCCAGATCATCGTTGAACACGTCACCGGACCGGGTAGTGATCCGACCTTTCATGCCTGCCCGGGCGATGTTTTGAGTAGCGACCCCTAAAGTTTCCGCATCATCCATAATCACGGCAGAAAGCTGCGGGTTCCTCGAGCAGAACTCAATCGCAAATGAACCTGGGCCGCCGCCCACGTCCAGAAGCGTTAAGACTTGGCTCAGATCTAACTTCTCGGCAGTGACTCCAGCACTTGATCGTGCACTGTCGGCCATCGCTTTGGCAAAATCCCGCTTTCCTGCGACCAGCTGCTGGTTGAGCAATTCGTTGGGGACTGGGGTTCCGCTCTTTAAGGATTCGTAGAGATGACCCCAACGCTCATAAAGTCGTGCACCGTGCCGGAGCATGGCAGTTTTGGACTCCGGGGAGGAAGTTAAGAGGTGCTTGAGAGCTGCACGTGTGTTTCGGTACCCAAGGGCGGTTCTCTCGAGCAGTGAAAGACCGACTAATGAATCACAAAGAATGCGGGTAGCTCTGGCGTCTGTTTCAAGGGCTCCCGCGATAAGCTCACAATTCATTTCGCTCTCCCCGAGCAAGTCGAAAACGCCCAGCCGGTTCGCTGTCAATAGGACCTGAGCAGCTCTAAAACCACCCGATAACTCGTCAATAAACTGTTCGGTTTGCAGGTCAGGTCTGTCATTCTGCATGGTTCTTTCCTTTGGTTGGTTGAGATCCTAATCGTGAGCCCTCGAACGGTCAAGTGAGCCGGAAAAGGCTGGTGGAGCCCGGATACCAGATGGCAGGGGGTATCACAAAACTCCTGAGCCCCGCTTCAGCGGGGCGATATGTGCAGAGCCCAGGGCGCAAGCCCTGGGGTAACAGCGATAACGTCACAGGAGTCCCGCTTTGCGGGACGACATGAATTTCGCAGATCAGCCTTCCGTCAACGTAATGGATAGGGTGGAGGATCCGGGCCCCGGCTTATCCGCTCCTTAAACCGTTCAACCACCTTGCCTTCGGGACAAAGGTCGCGCCGGAATGATCACAGGAACGTAACAGATGAACGCCGGTGTTTGTGGCATTCATGCCGTCCCGCAAGGCGGGACTCGAAGGGAGGCTTCGTTGGCAACCCAGGGCTGGCCCTCCTTCGTCGGGCACTCGCCCTGGGCTTTGCGCATATCGCCCCGCGAGGCGGGGCTGAACTGGGGACTGGGGGCCTGAAGAAAGTGCGAAGTGCGAAGTGAAACGACGAAGTACGAACGACGAAGTGGGAACGACGAACGACGAACGGTCTCAGAATCTCGAAGGCTTGGGAATTGGTGCTTGGGACTTGGGTCTTGCTCCCCAGAGGTTGGGGAGCAAACCACTAAATCACTAAGACACAAGAAGATCCTATTAGTGAATTCGTGCTTTAGTAGTTGATCCTGTTTCCCGCCCCGGCATTTGTCACTTGTCACTTGTCATTTGTCATTATAATGAAGTACTACTTTCAAGTGGTGCAGAGGTTTACTACTACTAGTCGGATCACGTTAACGGCTCTTTTTGAGGAGGAAACATGATTAATGATAAAGGAAGACTAATCAGCCGAAGGAGTGTCTTGGCCGGTTCAGGTGCGCTTTTGGCATCGTCGGCAGTCTTGGGTGGAGCTCCACTGAGTGAGAGTGAAATCAGACAGAAAACCAAGCACATGCATCTC
>JAUVSF010000592.1 GCA_030597245.1 Acidobacteriota bacterium | reverse complement strand
CCGAAATGCAGAACGTGAAGAATCGACACTTCTTCAAATGCTTGGAAAAGGCGAAACTGAGAAGAATCCGCTTTCATGATTTGAGACATACATTTGTCTCATTGCTGCTGCAGGACGGGCAACCGCTCGCCTACGTCAAAGAGCAGGCAGGGCACGCTTCGATCAAACTGACAGTGGACATTTACGGCCATCTAATTCCGGGTGCAAACCGTGAAGCAATGAACCGACTCCCCAGCCCAGGCTGCACCCCAGCTGCACCCTGCGACTCGGAATTGAAAAGACCTCAACTTGAGGCTGTGCTGTAAACGGTTGATAAAAGGAGCTTTAGGCTGGTGGGCCTAGGTGGATTTGAACCTCCGACCTCACGCTTATCAGGCGTGCGCTCTAACCAGCTGAGCTATAGGCCCATTCCTAGGAAGCCGAAATTATAGCCGAGTCACCCTGTCAATACAAGAATCGGGGTGCTCGCTGGAGGCGCTGAAAACGGCAAGAAAGACGTTTCACGCAAAGACGCAAAGGCACTAAGGATTTTCGATTTTCAATTGTCGATTTTCGATTGTTGATTTCCGAGACTTCGAGACCCCAAGACGCAAGACTCGAGACCTAAGACCTGAGACCCCGAGAAGTGCGAAGTACGAAGTGCGAAGTTCGAACTCGAGACCCAGGACCCAGGACCCAAGACACTCTTGCCTCTCCCGTCCCATCGGAATATCGTCTCGGATGCAGTCTTCTGGAAATTTCATCGACTTTTCTTATCGCTTTGATGTCTAAACCTTTTGAAGACATCAGAAGTGAGGTTGTGTCCTGTGGTGAGACTGGAATCGATAGCAGCTACAATCGGAAAGAACATGTCGGCAGAACGTGAGATTGGGCAGGATGAAGCCTGGGTTCTGGCCAGCCAGAAAGGGGATCAACTGGCCTTTAACCGCCTGGTCCTCAAGTGGGAGCATCGGGTTTACAATCTCGCGCTGCGCATGTTGAACGATCCTGAGGAAGCGGCTGAGACCACCCAGGAAATCTTTCTTGCCGTCTATAGGAACATCAAGCGATTTAAGAGACAGGCCGCTTTCTCAACCTGGATTTACCGGATCGCCGTTAATCACAGCATATCCCGCTTGCGTCGGCGGCCCCCGGTCCATTACTCGATTGAAGACGAGACCTTTGTCCGAACTCATAACAGGTTCTCTGTTTCAGGAAGGCAGGAAACGGACCTACTCCGGCTGGAGCAGAGAGGGAAGATACGGGAATCTCTTTCGAAACTGTCTGCTGAGCAGAGAGCGGTAATGGAACTCAAGGTCTACCAGGAAGAAACGTTCGATTCGATCGCCGACATTCTGGGACTTCCGGCAAGCACAGTTAAATCCCGATTCTATGCGGGCCTCGGGATATTAAAAGGGCGTTTGAGATACCTCTTGGAGGATTGATGATGGGCAAGTCATGCGAAGACTATCAGGAACTTATAAAGGACCGATTGGCCGGTGAACTCGAAGCTTCCTTAGAGGGAGTCCTTACTGAGCACCTCTCTGAGTGTGTGCAATGCGCTCGAGAAGCGGAGTTGTTACAGGGCGTATGGAAAGAACTTGAGGCCTACGAAGACGAGGCCGTACCTAGCCACTTTTTCGTCTACGAGACTGAACGGCTTTCTTTAAGCCAGGTCTTCACGAGGCTGTCTTTCCCCTGGAAGTTCGCCACGCTCGGTGCCGGCGCCGCCCTCGTGTTGGTAGCCGCGCTGGCTCTGTTGACTGCCAGTCTGAAGATAGAACCCGGCGCAGTGGTTCTGACCTTCGGGACCGCGAAGACAGAGAGTGCACACTTTGACTCCATGAAGGCTGAGTTGATTGATCACTTAAGAACAGTTTCCCGGGAAGAGAAGGCTGAGTGGGCAAGTGAATTGAAGAACGAATTCAGCAGCGCCCTGAGTGAATCTGAGCAGAAGCAGCAGGCGTTGGTGAAGGTTGCACTCGAAGAACTGGACGGCCGGAATTCAAGGGCGAATCAAGTGAAAGACGCCCGACTCCAGGCCCGTTTGAATGCATCTCTCAAGAGCTTTGGGTCGGCGATGTTGGCTCGACATGACCGGGATATTGCCACGGTAAATCAGCAGTTGACCGGATTCGCAAACTATGACCGCTTTCAGGCAAATCAGACCGACGCAATCATGACCACCCTTGTTGAAATGGCGGGTCAAGATCTAATTAGGAGGTAACTATTAAATGAATAGAAGTAGGCAAAAAAGAAGGCTTGTTTTGATATCGGTTTCAGTTGTAATCATGGTTTTGTTCTTGGCGGCTACAGCATGGAGCGCAGTTGCTCCGTTCGACTCTGCCAAGATGGCAAGGGAGATCGAGGTAATGAAGAGCATTCTCTCGACCAGACTCTCCTTTGCCGATGACGCAAGAGAGGATAAGAGGGACGAGACGGATAACGAGTTCTTGAGGTTTGGGATGTTTGAAGCGGGTGGTCGTCCCCGAGTCGAGGGGTTCTATCTCTTCGATCAGGGTGTTGTTTTCACCTTTGGACTCCACGGTGTGACTCATCGGCGGTCAGTTGATCTCGCATCGGTAGAGGACAGACTTGAGAGACTGCAAACCGCGGATGTGGTCGACCCGCATCGTTTGGAGATGCAATTAGCCATGATTGAGAACCGGCTCGCCGAAAGCGAAGCACTGAGAGCCTACGCAGAGGCAATGGCACTCACAGAGATTGAGTACGACACCAGAGCTTACCCTTCACAGGAAGTTGCCCCGGTTCCCGAGCCCCCCGAACCTCCGGAACCACCTGAGCCGCCGGAACCGAGCTATTGGAGAGCTCGACGTTCTCCTGAGGAACGAGAGCACCATCTCCAGGAAGTGAAACAGAGGGCGGCTGAGATGGAACAGCGGCTGAAAGAGCTTCAGCAGCAACAGCGAGAAACGGAACAGCAAGTTGAGCAATACCGAGCCAGAGTCACTGAAGAATTGATCCTCGCTCTGGCAAACCATGGGGACTCGTTGACCGAATTGAAAGCAGACGAATATATAAATCTTATTCTTGTCGAGGGTGAGGGCTCGGTTTTTCGTTGGGGAAGCGCAGAGACGGGGAAGCCTTCCGGGATCTTCTCAGTGAAGAAGTCGGACATTACTCAGTACAGGCTGGGTCAACTCACTATGGATCAATTCAAGTCCCGCGTATTGACTTACGAATAGAGGAGGATGCCGGATGGTGACGAATGTCAAATGTCAAATGTCAAATGTCAAATGGCGACGGACCTGTCCTCCGTAGCTCGAAGAGCGAAGGAGGATGCCAGATGCCGGATGGTGACGAATGTCAAATGTGAAATGTCAAATG
>JAUVSF010000584.1 GCA_030597245.1 Acidobacteriota bacterium | reverse complement strand
GCGGGTAACCATTGGCTGAAACTGGTTTTTGGGTCTCCATGATGAAATTCCTTTCACTTTCAGGCGGTCGCTTCCTGAAGGATCCGCGTCACGGCTTCCAACGAGCCGACTGGCAGTGAAATGTGGCTGGGGCCCCGAACCTGTGGTTCCTGTGGATTGACCCTGATCAACACAGCATCTGTCAGGCCTGCAACCCTCTCGGATTGATATCGAACGGTCGGAACCGCGGTCCCCGCGCCCATTTCGATGATCGTAAGAAGATGTCCATTCTCAAGAACCTGGTCTATCCAGTGGCTTTGCCTCAGGCCCTGCTCATGGGTGCGTTTTTGAATCCAGTCCCAGTCGTTGAACATGAGCATGTTCGGTCGGGCCAGGCCGCCGCAATTTGGACAGTGCGGCAGCGGTTCCCGTGCCTTGAATTCGGAATCGTCAACTTGGACCTCGATTCGAGAAGCGTCCCAGATATTGTCAGTACAGCGCTGGACACACTGGAGGTAATGAATTGACCCGTGACACTCCTTGATCCGATCCTCATCGTAGCCCGCCTTTTGGAACTGTCCGTCTACATTGGATGTGAAGACGAAGTAACCACCGGGCAGTTGCTGCGCGAAATCGAGAAGCATGCGAAACCCCTGGTGAGGCTGTGTTCTTCTGTAAAGACTCAGGCGGTGGCCATAGAATGCCCAGGCGAACGCCGGGTCACGCTTGAACCATTCAGGATTCGCCATCTCAGGAAACGAAATCCCCAGCTTCGCAATGGGGGGATAGGCTTTCCAGAACCCTTCGGTGCCACGGAAATCAGGGAGTCCTGAGTCGACTCCTATCCCGGCACCAGCGGTGATATAAAGTGCTTCTGTTTTATTGAAGATCGCTGCCGCCGCTCGATAGTCCTTCTCGATCAATTCGCCACCCTCCTCCAGGCCGGCCGGAAGTTCCGGTCGGCTTTCCAACTTCGCCTGGCTCTACGAGTACGCTCATGAAGCGAAGAAGAGATACGCCAAAGCGCAGCCCTTGCCACCCCCAGTATGGGAAAATGGCCTGACTGAATCAATCGGTGGTTGGGGTCGATGCTATTATTTTATTGATGCCGGCAGTTCTTGTCTTCATTCAAGCGTTCTGGGTTTAGATGAATATGGAAAAGAGGGGGGCGAAAAACCTGAAGGAGTTCGGGTGGCTTGCAGAACTGAATCCTGAGCAGAGAGAGGCTGTTTGTTTTGGAGAAGGGCCTCTCCTTGTGGTGGCTGGAGCCGGGACTGGAAAGACGCGGACCCTTGCTTACCGGGTAGCTTACCTGATCGCTACCGGTATCAGCCCTGACCGTATTCTACTGTTGACCTTCACCAGGCGGGCAGCTGAGGAGATGATCCGTCGAGCCGCGGCGATCGCTGCTCGCGGCGCTGGTGTCACGGGTCAGGTCTGGGGCGGTACCTTCCATTCGGTAGCGAACAGGATACTTCGGATTTACGGTAGAGCTGCAGGCCTTTCCCCCGATTTCACGGTAATGGACCAGGCGGACTCCGAAGACATGATTGACGTGGTACGCCACGATCTGGGATTGCAGAGCCGGGAAAAGCGCTTTCCGAGAAAGAGGACCTGCCTGGCGATCTATTCTCGACGTGTCAACGGAAATGAATCGTTGGAGGATGTTCTAGAACAACATTTCCCCTGGTGCAAGGAGTGGGAAGATGAGCTTAAGCAGCTGTTCCAGGGGTACGTGAAGCGGAAACAGTCCCGCAATGTATTGGATTACGACGATTTACTACTGTACCTCGCCGAACTTCTTGCAGATGGAGAGCTGGCAGACCGGATCGGCGACCGGTTCGACCACGTACTCGTCGATGAGTACCAGGATACCAATCGAGTACAGGCGGCGATCCTTCGAGGGTTCCGAAGGAATAACAAGAACATTATGGTTGTCGGAGACGACGCACAGAGCATTTATAGCTTCAGGGCCGCAGCTGTTGAGAACATGTTCGATTTTCCCAAGGATTTCGAGGGGGCCCGAACCGTGACCCTCGAACGGAATTACCGATCGGTTCCTCCGATTCTGGAATCCACTAATCAACTGATAGCCCAGGCGAAGCAGCGCTATTCAAAGGACTTGTGGTCGGAGCGCAGCCACGGTGAGAAGCCCAGGCTAGTGACCTGTTGGGACGAGCGGAGACAGGACGAGTACGTCATTGAGAAAGTTCTCGAGCACTATGAGCAGGGTGTGCCACTGCGTCGGCAAGCGGTTCTATTCCGTGCAGCTCACCTGTCGAATGGGCTTGAAGTTGAACTGTCTCGTCGCAACATCCCTTTCCACAAGTACGGGGGTTTGCGTTTTCTCGAAGCTGCTCACGTCAAGGATCTCCTCGCCTTTCTGCGGGTGAGTGAGAATCCTCGCGATGAGATCGCCTGGTTTCGATTGTTACAGCTTGTTGATGGAGTCGGCCCGGCTACCGCCGCGAGGATGGTGGCTCACGTGGCCGAGAATCAGCATAATCCGGCCTCAATTCGAGATTTTCCGGCACCGCCGGCAGCACGTGAAGGCGTCGAAGCTTTCGCTACACTGTTTACGAACATTCATAATCTGGAATCCGGGAGTCCTGCGGCCGAAGTGGAACTGGTTAGGAATACCTATCAGGCATTCTTGGAGAAACAGTACGACAATCCTGCCGTCCGTCTCCACGATCTCGAGAATCTTGAACAGATAGCGACCCGTTATCGTTCGCGCAGGAGTTTTCTCGTGGACCTTCAGCTCGACCCACCCGTTTCGACGAGTGACCTGGCAGGGCCCCCGGGCAAGGACGAAGACTGGCTCGTTCTGTCCACAATCCATTCGGCAAAGGGTTGCGAATGGGATGTTGTCTACTTGATCCACGCATCGGATGGCTGCCTGCCGTCGGATATGTCAACCGGTTCCGATAAAGAAATTGAGGAGGAACTGAGGCTCACCTACGTCGCTATGACACGGGCGAGGGACTTTCTCTATGTCAGCTGGCCAATGCGCTATTACCACCGCTGGTACGCCATGACAGACCGTCACAGCTACGCCAATCTTTCTCGGTTCTTTTCTGAAGCGGTGAGGGCGACGATGATTCGGGAAACGGTGAAATCGGTACAGGGGGACGATGACGAAGTCAGCGTCGAAGGGAATACCGACCTCGGTGCCCGCATCCGGGCGATGTGGGATTGAAGGGAGGGAGGAGGGGGGGAGCTGGGAATTGGGGCTCGAGGTCTCGGGTCCTGAGTCCTGAGTCTTGGGGCTTGGGGTCTTGAGTAGGGAGCTTTGTCGCTAGCTTAATCGCGAACTTTGTCGAAGTCCGCGAAACAATATCCAAGCTCGAATATCTAAGGACTGAGACGGGTTGTTGCCGATAACCTATTTATAAACAGTCACTTTACGGCGTTTTGACCT
>JAUVSF010000648.1 GCA_030597245.1 Acidobacteriota bacterium | reverse complement strand
CACCTGCTCTGTGGCCAGAAAGATACCACGGAAGGCCAGAACGATATATCTCGTAGTCAGGCCCAATATCTCCTGAAGGGTTGTGCCCGGAATTGTGCCCGCCGCCATCCCACTCCAGCTCACTGGAGCCAAAACTCGACGAAATTCTCGGCTGCCGGTCAGGATTAGCCCAGCCATCGCATGTGACCGTTTTCCGTGAGGCCCGCGATGGGTCAGTGAAGACGGGTACAATATCACTCAGGGAATGGGCAGCAGTCGCGCTTCATCGGGTGAATTCCAAGATGAATTCAAAGAACTGATTCAAATATCCAGCATAGTCCGTTTCGCTCCAGGCCCCGGCGCTTTTTCACCAAGTCAACCGTCTCTTCCCAGTCGCCACCTTCGGCCTCTTTCCTCTAAGAGAACAGTGTGGTATTAGCGTATTGACCCTCTTAACCATTATTTTCAAGAATCCGCAGATTAAGGGAGGAACTCGAAATGAAAGTCAAATACTCTGTTATCGGAGTGTTGGTGGCGATTCTGTTGGCGCTGGGATTCCGGGTGCAGGCAACTAGCCAGCAGACCAGAATGGTCCAGGACAGAAGCCGGGCCCGCGAGGCCAATCCGGAAGACATTAATGAGTGGCGTGGAAAAACAGTGATGTTTATCGGCGCTCATCCGGATGACGAGGTTTCCTGCGCAGGGACCTTTGCGAAACTCATCAAGAATGGAAACACTGTCTACATCGTCCATCTTACCAGCGGGAACAAAGGCTCTCGCGACCTGGAAATGACCAGTGAGAGACTTGCCGCGATTCGGAAACAGGAAGACATCGCAGCAAACGGCGTGATCGGAATCCCGCCGGAAAACATCTTTTTTGTGGGCTATGACGACGGAATGCTCGAGTATGTCCCGGAGAAGGAACTCGTTGAAAAGGTGTGCTGGTTTATCAGGAAATACCGCCCGGATGCCTTGTTCTTGTTTGACTCCGGAGTTGACTGGGTTCAGTGGCACAAAACAGACCATCGAATGGCGGCCAAAGTCGCCCTGGATGGGACCCGCGCGGCTGCGTATCATTTGTATTTCCCACATCATCGGATCTATGAAGGCTTGCAGCCCTTCACGGTGGTGGATTTCTTCTTTAAGAGTTCCAAGGAACCCAATTTTAAGGTAGACATCACGGATGTTGCGGAACTCAAGTTCCAGGCGGCAATCAAGCATACAAGCCAGTGGGGCAAAGGGAACGCCAAATATACCGGCCCGGACATGGATCCGGGAGACGTTGAGAGACAGCGACAGCGACGCCTGAGAAAGGGACCTGACGGAAAGATCTACGAGAACTTCCGGAGAGTGCGGGAATCAATGTCATTCTGATTCTCTCTGCTTCTTTATGCTGCAGGTCTTAGCGAGACGATCGGCAGATGGTGCCGTCCGTGATAGTAGCCGACTTCGAGATTGAATCGATCGCTAGCCTGTCCAGTGATCGGCGTGTTTGGTCTGGCACAACGCGATCCGTGATGCCAGCCTTCACTCAAGAGAGGCATTGTGCCCGGAATTGTGCCTGCGTTGTGCCCGCGTCGATCCAACTCAGTACAACTCAGCTCAGGAAAACCAGTTTGTTGGACAAATCGATCCGGCACCACCAGTTCACATCCTCCGACTTCTGGGTTCGAGATAGTCAAATCCGATTGCAGACAGACGGGATCTAGGCTGATCGTTTCCGCCGCATCGGGACGGGTGCGAATCGATCAAGAGGAAGGCGATTGCTGCCCACTCGGTTCTGAACGAAGCTTATGAGTATGGCTCAGCCTTCTCACGCGGGTTATGGCTCGATCTCAACAATTACACTCTTCTTTTTATCTCGGGAACCGCAAGCGTCGATGAAATAGGAGACACTGCACACCTGAGTGACATCCGGGCCCAGTGCTGGAGAACTTACCGAAACATTTCCACGCTGCTGGAAACCGAGGGCGCAACGTGGCGAGACGTGGTCAAGACGACGTGTTATCTTCGCGATATTGAACGAGACTACGACGAGTTCAACGACGTCCGCACGACCTTCTTCAAATGGCAGGGACTCAATCCACTCCCAGCCAGCGTTGGAATCCAGGCCACACTCTGCCGCGAGGATCTTCTGGTAGAAATCGAGGCGATCGTCGTCCTCAAGAAGACTTCGTCGCTGGGAATCGGGGAGTGTAGATTCCGCGTCAGTAGAGCCCCGACGGACTCGCCACCGGAATCCGGAAGGAAAAGCGGCCTAATTACTCACCCACACTTTGAGGCCGAGGATTAACAGGTGTGTCCTGTAATCTTGCGGCATGAAGTCGACCTTCTCGTTATAGCCGTAGTAATTCCACTGACCGTATGCAGACACGCTTTCAGTTAGAGGAATCTCCAGTTTGGCGAAAGGCTGGTGGTAATTCACGGGAAAGTTGCCTGAGGTGCCCCATACTGAATAACCAAGATCAAGCCTGGAGTTGTGCACCAGACCCAGCGAGAGAAACGCGTTGCCGTAATTGCCCAGTTCCTTGAATGTAAACGTGTCTAGACTAAAGTCCTGCGGAACCACGTACGGAATCTGAGTATCCAGATTGCTTCGGTCCCACTGTCCGCCAAAAGAGATCCTGGCAGTCGGCGAATAACTGAACTGCAAACTGAAGCCCCGATTGAGCGCAGTATAGGCGATCAAATCGTTATCGTGGTCGAACAGTCGAAGGCTACCGTTGATCTCAAGCGACTCGAAGGGCGAGAATCGCCCTCTGATTCGCAACCGGGTGAAGTCTAACGGATCGGTTCGAAAGATCACCTGATCGGTTCGTCCCAGCTCATAATCCACAGCAATTCTGTTGCGAGATGAGAAGTGATAGGAGCCGCCCAAAATCAGCACATTGCGCTTCCAGGGAAATGTACTATCGAGCTTGAGCTGCTTGTCAACATACCTGT
>JAUVSF010000259.1 GCA_030597245.1 Acidobacteriota bacterium | reverse complement strand
CAGCTCTTCCCCCTGTTCCTTAGCTCACTTAGGGCAGGCCATGGCTCCAGGCGCCGCTGGAAGGAATCCCCACGGCACCCAGTAGGTCCACACCACTGATGTAATAGCGACGGCGGTCAGTCCGTGGGGATCCTTCATCGTCGTAGAAAGCCGTGGACACAACCGGAGCTGCCTGCCAGCGGAAAACATAATCACGGTGCCAGTCGTCCATGCGCATCACGTGGTAGCCGCGCACGTCATTGCCGGCTCTCGGCGGGCTCCACAGGATTAATCTGCGCCCATCCAGCCATGGGATCACCCGTACCGGGCCCGGAGGATCGGCCAGTGCTACGGCGACCGGAGAGGGACCACCCTCGACTCCCCAGCGGTTCACCGGCCGTACAATATAGGCGAAGGTTTTCGGCCATCTAAGTTCCGATGCCGGCTCTGCAATCTGTACTCCCTTGTCGAGTAAATCTGTCCCGGTCATCGGTTGAGACGTGATTCGTTCAAGCTCACCCATTTGCTGAGCTGGATCGAACAGATCGTGCCATGGCCAGCGAACATCCGCGTCGGCCCTATACACGTGATAGCCGATTACATCCTCGGCACTACTGAGCTGCCATCTGACATGCACGCCACCCTCAACAACTATTGCTGTAGCCCAGCGGAGTGCAGGCGGAGCTGTTCTAACCGGCGGGCTCGGGAGGCCGGCCGGCTGTTCTCCCTGTTGAGTAACTACAGAATAGAAGATCAGCTGTCTCCCGGGAGCTTGATCGTCGGTATAGGCTAGCTGGTCAGCCGCTACCTCGGCGATCAGTTCCCACTGACCGGCCACGGGGCTTTCCGCTACTTTCCGCAGGATTCGATAGCCTGAAATATCCTCCAAAGAAGGGGCTCTCCAGGTGAGTTTCGAGGTGCCGTCGTCAGCTGTCACGACCTTCACATCCAAGGGGCTTTGACCCGCATCTGCCTTCGGACCACTGTCAGTGGGCTTGTATCGATACGTCCAAGTTTCTCGCGCGGTCAGGGCACCGGACCAACTCATCGACTCGTTTCCGCTGATGACCACAACGTTGTGTTTGGGGTCGTAAACCGCATCAAACATTGTTCCGTAGCGGGGTGCCGGTTGGATCGCGGGAAGTTTCTCCCAGCGATTCTCGCGAAGATGATAGACCCATACACGCATTGAATCCTGTCCATCGTGCTTGAGCACCAGCATCACATCATTCGCCGCGTCGTAGACCATTGGGGCTCCGGGGGGAGCCGCATCACCATTGGGCACAAGGTCCTCCCATTTGTTTGTGACCGGATCGTAGGCCCACGTCGAACGTGTTCCGATGGCAATTAACTTACCGGTCACGGGATCAAACACTGAGGAGCTGTTACCTGCTCGATTCGGCTTCGGATCCGGCGGGTTCAGTTTAAGCCAACTGTTAGCGTAACCGTCGTACGCCACCAGTTCGCCCCGCCACCAAACATTGAGACCGTGCTGTGGATCGTATGATCCGCCCACCATGCCCAGGCTACCGTAGTTCTTGACCGGTCTCATTGGATGCCATTCGTCGGTTGTGACATCGAGTGCCCAGGGAATGGAGAAGGACAGGTTGCCACGCAGGCCGTTAAGCCATCCGTGTCCCCCTGCTGCAGCCCCTCGCCCGCTTTTGGCGACAATGGCTAACTTGTTGGCACTGTCGAAGACAATCTGCCGGTTACAACAGGTACCGTTCGGCCACTGGGAAGAACCCGCGAGTCGGTCCCAGCTTCCAGTCCCGGCATCAAAGAACCATGTCTGCCCAGTCTGTGGAGAATCGTAGCGACGGCCGTGGGCGCCCCACATGATCACACGATTGCAATACGAGTCGTAGCACATTGTCGTCTCGTAAGTCAGATTGGTGGTTAGATCCTCTTCATAAGCCTCTGCCCAGTCTCTCAGGACAAACGTATGGGCTTTCTGCTGGGCGATCAAGGCCCTGTTGGGATCCAAGACACCTACGTCGCTCTCGGTCCCCGCCAACCTGGCGAAAGCTTTCTTAACCAACGGGTCGCCGGCGAAGTCCCGGATTCGCAGGGCGCGTATCGCTTCCGACCGGACCGCTTGGCTCGGATCAGCTTCAGCCAAACGAAGCAATACCGGGATCGCCAGTGGGTCAGCACTCAGACCAAGTGATTGCGCGGCTGCCGCCCGCACACCCTCTTCTTCATCGTCAGCAAACTGAAGCAGAGCGTCGACAGCCCCCGGCGTGTGACGACCGCCCAGACTCAAAGCGGCACCCTGACGTATCAGTCTTCGACGACTCTCAGCTGCTCCTATCAATGCTGATGTGGCCTCTAGCCCGCCGGCCCGAATCGTTCCCCAGGAGTGCATCATTCGCGTGTGATTATCGAAGATCTCGCTTCCTTCGAGTAACTCACGAACCCCAGGACCGTAACCAAGTTCACTCAAGTTCCCGGCGGCAGCACAGGCCGAATCACGGTCACCATGGGTCAGAAACGGAACTAGTACGGCTGACGTCCTCTCAGGTGTTTCGAAGCGAACATGCCGGACGGCAAAAGGCATGAAACCTGGTCGATCAGGGTCAACAAGTTGCTCAATTTTCTCCTGGCCTGCGCGGTTCGCGAGGCGAGTAAGGCCTAATACCGCATACTGCCTTAACCTGTAATGTTCGGAGACATTGCCGGCCACGGCAAACAACGGCTCGGCCCCTTCAGGTGAGAGGCTTCGACCCAGTCCCAGCACCGCAGCGATACGTACGTCCGCATCCTCTTCAGGGTTTCTTGCCAGAATGGCAACGCGGTCGATAGCTCCCGAGGTGCCAAGTTTCGCCAACGCTTCCGCCGCTGCGGCACGGACCCACCGATCTTCATGATCCAGCATTCTCGGAAGAACTTCATTGGCCGGCTCCCCGCCACAGCGGCCATAAACTTCGGCCACTTTCGCCAGGCGAACGGGATCGTCGCCTAGCACGGACGTGGAGTAAACCGGCAGGCGGATCCCCTCCAGAAAATCGCCCACTTCACCTGTCTCAGACAATGATTCCAGAGCCGCAATCCAAAGTGCTCTCGGTGTGTTCCCCGTGAGCAACTGCTTCAGACGCTCCGTGTTTCCCAACCGGCCCAGGGACTGGCACGCTATGAATTGAACGACTGAGTCCCTGTCTTCAAGACACTTTTCCAGGGCCCTGGCCGCAGCCTCCTTGCTCTTGCAGGCACCCAGACCCATTGCTGCAGCGCGGCGGACGTCTACGTTCGTGTTGTTGCCGTGTTCAGCGAGGAGGCTGACTGCGTCGAGTTCTCCCAGTACAATGGCGGCCAGGTACTGATCGGCAATGTCGTTAGTCGCGATATTCCAAATACGTTCTCGTAACGGGCCACGCCCGGAAGGGTCACCACATCGGCCCATGCACCAGAGCGTCATCCGGATGGTTCCGGGTCGATTCTCCCAGAGATTCCCCCAAACACCCCGTGTGAGGCTCGGCTCGCGAGCCCGTCCCAGGATTTCCGCAGCCAACTTCCAAACCCGGCTCCCTGGAGTCCCGCCTTCTTCCAGCGCGAAAAGAAGCGCATCACGGTCGAGCTGGTCGTACAGGACCTCATAGATCGAGAGCCTGCCGGGCCACGTGTTCCGCATGAAATCGCCTTCGAGGCTCACCATTGCAGCCAGGGCGTGTAATCGTGTAGAACCGTCAGCCGAACCGGCTAAGCGCGACAGCTGCGGGATCGTCACCGAATGGCCCGGTTTGGCGAGCTGCTCAACGCGGTAGCGCCCGGTCTCCTGCAGATCCGACTTATTCGAGGAGGGATCGTGTGGTCCGGCTCCTCTCGTACGAACCTGAGACGAATCTGTTGAAGAAAGGACGGATTCGAGGAGATCCCCAGCCACATCTGGGTCAAAGACAATTACATCGTCGATCCAGTGAGCGTCCGTATTGGTACTCTCTCCGATTCTGTCGATCAATTCTTGGACGCCAGTGGGTCTTTCGATTGAAAACGGTCCGACAGGCGTCTCGAACTGAGGTAGAAGGACGGAGTACTCCAGACCGACTTGGCGGTTGGCGGCAATGAGCACCTCCTTGGCCCGCATCCAGACCCGCGGTATTGTGACGGCCCCCAAGCGCTCGTCGCCGCTGATACGATTGGAATCTTGCTGACTCAACATCATCCCATTCGCAGTCGGCATCCAGACATTGAAAGTAAGAATCAGGACAGGAAATATATGAGGTAAACGCATTAGTGGATTTCCGTTTCTCTTAAGATCGAGAAGATGTCTCCATGACGGCCGAATGGATGGGAAATGAGACGCTTTGCTCCTTCATTAAGGTCAGATGATTTCCTTAGTCGATTTCCGTAGCCGGCACTCTATCCAATTTGAAGCCTGACACGTGGCAGGTGCGGAAGAATGAAAAGGTGTATAGAGCTACCATACCGGTAACTGGAGATGAGAAAGTCCTGGTGTTCTTTTGCAGGTGACTCAAATTCCTTACTTCACGAACGAGGCTTTGCTGTGGTTGTAACGAAGTGCATACACGGCTACGCTTCCAGCGTCACTGCCGCTTCTGTCGCCCAATACCATCAAAATGAGATTATGCTCCGGATCGTAGGTGAAAGCCCTGTTCTGCCCTGCGATACTGCGCTGAGGTATCCCCACCGGCGAGGGGATATTAACGCGGTACCATGCGTTCTCACCGACCCGGTAGACATATACACCCGCATCGTCAGACTTGCCGTGTGGATAACCGCAGGTGAAGAACACGTCTTGAGAAGGTATATACGCTGCCTCTCTTCTGCAGACGGGGGCTTCACCTCCAGGGAGATTCGTCGTATTCGGCTTCAGCTTGCGCCACAAGCTGCGCCCAGGCTGAAAGGACCAAAGCTCGGTCCGCTCAGGTCCGCCACCGTGGAGGATCAGTTGTTTCCTTCTGGAATCGTAGACGAGGGCGGTCATCTCGTAGAGGTTCTGGGGCCAAGGCCCGTTCTTGGAGAGCTTTACCCATTCCCCCTGCGCAACATCCAGCAGGAAAGCAGCGTTTTCCTTCTGTGGCAGTTCCTCGAAGGGAATCTCTTCCATACTGTTTCCGGTGTCCAGTGCGCCCCAGTCGTAGTCGACAGCCATAACACCTCTGGGAGTAGTCACCGTCAGGTCCAGTCCCGGTAGACCAGAACCGAGCAGTTGCCATTCAGCGCCCTCAGGATCAAATAGCCAGGTGCCCCATTTCGAGTAGCCGGATCGCGTGAAGTTCTCCCTCTCGCCGAAATCGGGGTTGCGAGGCTCGCAGTTGCTCAATGGCTCCGGTTCATAGCCGGCAGTCAGAGCGATCTTCTTCATGTTAACGATCTTGTCGCTAACGGGATCGTAGGCGTAGACCTTGCGCCCGTGGCGAATCCAGGGAGCGCCCCCGAATGTGACTCCTGCCGGATTGATCCCCTTGTCCCAAGCCCGCTCTGGGTACTCGGGTATTACAGGGCGGCTGATCCAGGTATTCTCCTCAACGTCATAGAAGTCATAGTCATTACCTCCATATCCACAATGGCCTCCGCCCCAGTAAATGATCCAACCGCGTTTGGTGTCAAAGGAACAGGAACCCCAGGTCCGCAGTGGCGCCCTCCGGCCGGGATTCTCCAAGAGTACCCATTCGTTATCGGGCATTTCCCGTAAACGCTCCAGCTGGTCTCTCCTACGTTCCGAATCCAGCTTGGTGCCTCTGGTCGCTTCCGCTCTCTTGCTAATCTCCTGCTGAGGTGTCGAATTGTGTTCTTCGTCAACCAGACCTTCCTTTTCAATCCGGAACGCGTAAGTCGTTCGGACCGAGTAGATTTCGTTGCACGTCATGGTATCGCCTTCGGGCTTGGTTGAGGTCGTAAGAACGATCAGAGCTTCTTCCGGCACCACGTCTGCCGTCACATGCCAGCCCTTTGGCACTTCGCCTTTCAGCTTAAGCCACCTGTCTCGAGAGGCATCATAGGCCCACATATCGGTCAGATCCTCGCGATTGTAGCCCCCGCCAACGATCACCCATCCGGAATTCGGATCATAGACGGTGAAGTGTCCCGCCCTGGCTGGAGGACAACCCGTCGCTTCAGACTTCCTCCAAAGCCTGGACTGTGTGTCGTATATCCATGTGTCGGCCCTATAATGGCTTTGAGCGTCGCCCCCAAACAAGACCATGACTTTGTTTTTGGAATCGTAAACGTGGCGACTCACCATCCTCGGCGGTGGCTCGATTCCCGCGTCGAGCCGGCGCCAGGTTTCGTTTGCACAGTCATAGAGCCAGGTGCCGGTATAGCCCACCACCTCACCATCGGGTCCAGGCTCCGCTACGTGGCCGCCACCCACCAAAACCATTTCGTCGTTTTCCGGATCATAGGCCAGGGAGCCTCCCGTAACAGGCGGAGGAGCGGTTCCTTCAGCAATGTCCGACCATGACCGGCTTCCGATCTCGTAGCCGAACGTTCTGCCACCCGTAAAGAACACCATACGGTCCCGTTTCCTGTCGTACGCAACCTGGTCAAACACCAGATTCAGTTCAGGCCGAAGCGCTCCTTCTCGCAGTTTGAGTTGAGGTCGGCTACTCCCCGTTGCCATCCCTTGATAGCTGGAAACCATATGCAGCGTCGGCAACTGTCGACTCCACTCTCCTTCTTTCTCGAAAGGCAAATGGTTTTGCCAGCGACCGATGGCGGGGTCAAAGTAGACCAGGTCATATTCCGGTGGTTCCTGCAGCGGTGACTCGGGTCCCCCGTAAAACTCTGTCACATGACCGATGAAGCCCCACTGAAGGAAATAGCCGCCATTGTTGACAAAGCGAAACGAAGACTGCCTCCTCGCACCTTCCTCGTCACGACTGATCATGGTCCATGTATTGTTGGGGATATCCAGGCTGCTACTTCCGCAAGCGGTTAACAGAAGAAGCACAATGCTGAGGCTCACGATAATTCTGTTCTTCATGAGAAGTTCCCTCGTTCACCGGCAACTGACGGTTAACCGCTCTTGTCTACAGAACAACCGGCAAAACCCTTTTCCTCTAT
>JAUVSF010000405.1 GCA_030597245.1 Acidobacteriota bacterium | reverse complement strand
CCGTGGAGGTCCGGCTTCGTTCTTCGCGCTA
Source organism: Acidobacteriota bacterium (assembly GCA_030597245.1). Classification (GTDB taxonomy): domain Bacteria; phylum Acidobacteriota; class UBA6911; order RPQK01; family JAPXNP01; genus JAUWTT01. Next base: position 4,822 of record JAUVSF010000405.1, on the reverse strand, counting down.
CGCCGGGACAAGGAAGATGGCCTTCCAGGCCGTCACTTGGCATTAGAGGAGGTCCCGTGGTGACAAGCTAGAAGCTTATCTTCCGGTGGGAAGATGGCCTTCCAGGCCGTCATGACAAGCTTCCGCCGCACCAATACACCAGGGACACAAAGGAATCTAGCCGTTCGCCTCCAGCACCGAGTCTACTCGCCCAATGGAGTGAGAATGACCTTTCGGAAGTGAATCTCGCCTCCTTCTGACTGAAGGCCAATGGGTCCTTTCGTGGTCTCACAATCCCAGGCCCTATTCACCTCTTTTCCATTAACCAGTACCGTCAAGTCCGAACCGTCCAGGGTGATTTCGTAGGTATTCCACTGCCCCGGTTCATTTTCGTTACCCTCAATCCTACTCACCGCGACGAACTCTCCCAGCAGTTCGTGATCCGGTTCCCTGGTCGTGCGTTCCGGGTCCCCATCCAGTTTCATCCCGTGAAATCCATACAGGTTGCCGGCATCACCACTCTTCAGTTGAGCTTCGATCGATCTGGGAAGACCTTTCGGTTCGCCGTTGATGCGCATTAGAACGCCACTATTGCCTGGTTCGGTGCCGGGCGCCCACCGCCACTCGACAGTCAACTTGAAGCTCGTGTAGTCCGTCGTCGTGTGCAAATATCCCATCGGTTCACCTTTGCAAACGAGAATGCCGTCCTCGACGCTCCAGACATCCTCCATGGGGACGTCCGGCTCCACCAGAAAAGCGTTCCATCCATCCAAAGTCTCGCCGTTGAACAGATTGACCTCCTGAGGCGCTTCCTGCGGGGGCTCCGTCGGAGGTGAGGTTGTCTCAACTTCGCCCGAACAGCTGAGGCAAATAGTAAGAATCGCAACCAGCAGCAGAAACACAGCTTTTCGCATTTCGGTACTCCTTTTCAAACCACGTAAGGGTGCTTTCCGCCGCCGCCCGGATACAAAATCAGGCAGCGGTCGAGCGCCACATTAGCAAACCATAGCCACCCTTGAGGGTGAGGTCAATAGCTTCTTTGGGTGACTCTTCAGAGAAAGATCACCAAATACGTGTTCAGAGGCCGGCATCGATAGCGGAAGAGCGTCTTGTTACTCCCCTGGGATTCTGGTCTACTCCAGACTGCCACTTTGTCTCTATTGAACTGCACGAGCTCCATTTGACAGGAGGTAGAAAACAGGATGAATTATTCGCCAAACAGTGGACGGTACGAAGATGTTTCATATAGACGCTGTGGTTTGAGTGGCGTCAGCCTGCCGGTTCTTACCCTCGGTCTGTGGCATAACTTCGGTGAAGTGGACTGTTACAGTAATTGCCGGAGTCTGGTGCAGTACGCTTTTGACAGGGGGATCAATCATTTTGATCTGGCGAACAACTATGGCCCGCCACCCGGGTCGGCCGAGGAAACCTTTGGGAGGATTCTCAAGAATGACCTCTCGTCATACCGCGATGAATTGTTGATCTCTACAAAGGCCGGATACATCATGTGGCCGGGTCCCTTCGGGGATGGAGGGTCGAAGAAGTATATGATTGCCAGTCTGGACCAAAGTCTTCGCCGCCTCGGTCTGGATTATGTTGACATTTTCTACTCTCACCGGTACGACGAGGAAACCCCTCTCGAGGAGACGATGGAAGCCCTGTATCAGGCGGTCCAGCAAGGTAAGGCCCTCTACGTTGGTATCTCCAATTACCCGCCTGAGCAGACCAGAGAGGCAGTGAGGATTCTACGGAGACTCAACATCAGGTGCCTTATCCACCAGGCCAAATATTCAATGTTCGTTCGTTGGGTGGAAGATGGGTTGCTTGATGTGCTCGAGGCGGAGGGCCTTGGTTGTATTGCTTTCTCGCCGTTGGCCCAGGGTTTGCTCACTGACCGATACCTCAAAGGAATTCCCGAAGACTCAAGGGCGGCGAAAGAGCATGGATTCCTGCAGGAGGCAGAGGTGGAGGCGAAAGTGGATACACTTCGCCGACTGGATCAGGTTGCTCGCAGGAGGGGGCAGAGCCTGGCGCAGATGGCCCTGGCTTGGGTCCTGCGTGACCCGAGGGTTACGTCGGCACTAATCGGCGTGAGCCGGGTCGAGCAGCTCGAGCAGAACTTCAAAGCTTTGGAGCAGCTCGATTTTGACAACGAGGAGTTGGCAGAGTTGGAGCAAATTCTCTGATTAGCCCGCTTTGCTCGCCCGCCTGAAGCCGGAAGAGTGACGAAGTCCCTGGAGTGCTGAGGCTTGCCAAAGTCTACCCGCCGCCGGAGGACCTTTGTATTAAGTTTTGAGGAAAAGGCGGTACCAAGGCACACGCACTCCAAGGCTCGCTTCGCTCGCCCGGATGCACACACCGCCAGGAGTACCCGTTACGAAAAGGAAACGAGGCTTACAAAGAAGTTTTGATCTGCTTCGATAGCTTCTCAATCCGAAACAGTTGAATCAACATGTTTTCACCCCTCAACTCTGTTACGGTGACCGTATGATTCGGGGTGAAGAAGAATTCGCGTATCCTCTCCTCGGCCTGTTCGATCTGAGTGCCAAGGTAAGCAATCTCCCTCTTGAACGCCGGATTATCTGCTGTGATGAGAGGCTCAGGATTGAAAGCGGCCTTGCGTTTCACCCAGGGTAGGACCAGACTGACAGAATCCTTCAGAGCATCAGCGCTGTCTTCCAGGTCGTCTAACCGCTCCCTCCAGTCTCTCAGCAGCCTCCTGCGATTCTGTAGATCGTTCTCTGTCGATAGCAGTGCCTGTCTTAGAGTCGCAACCTCGTCGTAGCTGTGTCTCAAGGTAGCGATCTTCTTGTTTATCCCTTGCAGGTAATGAACCGCAAGGCGATCAACATCTCTTTCGAGGGAACGTCGGTCAACCTTGTAGATCCGCCCCCAGAATCGATCCGGAGGGGCAGCCATGTTGAGCAACTGTCTACGAAAATGAGCCCTCAGCAATGGATTCTGGAGCCCGTACCCGATCGATTCCGAGTAGGCGGGTGAAATCACCACTGCAGCTATAAACAACCAGCTCACGAGCAGTACCGGGTTCCAGAGGAGGGCCTTCGAGTCCCACCCGGGACTTAATCTGGAGATCGATCGGATCTTGGGCTTACGTTGGTTCATTTTGGGTACTAACAAAACATACGCCGCTTGGTTGGGAAGGTTCTGTTGGATGACCTACAGAACCGAGCATTGCCCTCGAAAGTGGAAGAATCAGAGTCAAGCTTTGTCTGCCCGCTGACTGTGCTCCGATGACTTCACAGGGCCGGCATTTGAACGGGATAACCCAATTTCTTGTCAATCTATGATGGGGAGTCTGGAGCTTCGAAGACCATTTAAGGGGCCAGAAGGAGGCATTATGTGGAGCTTGAAAGCGTTGAGCCGGATTTTCCCGGGCGTTCTTGCCGTTCTTGTCTGCGTGTCCTCATCCTTTTCTCAGATCCTGAACCTTCAGGACTACGTTGACGATGCCTTGACCGAGTTTCCGGAATTGGCAGAAATAGTTGGTTCTCCATCGCTTACGACGAGCTTCGACGATGCTGTTTATGGGTTTCCTCTACTTGATGACTACGAGCCTGAAGGCGTAAGGGCTTTGGCTGAAGTCCAGCGAAGCCCCTCAGGAGGCTTTCTCTTGGAGCCGGGAGCCTATGAGGGCGAATTGCATAGTTACTGTCTCAAGCCAGGTACCCACGGGCCCGGTGGTGGAGCCGGGTATTTGTACGGGGCTCTGCGTGGACCATATGCAGATATCATCGAGACGATTCTCAGGGAGTCCAGCCGTCACAGCGAGATCAGCCACGGGCAGATTCAAATGCTCCTCTGGGCAGTGATTTCAAGGGCGGGTCTAAAAAGGATTTCGCCCGATCTCCAATGGGTTGCCGGCAGACTGCTCAGCTGGGAACAGATGTATCGTTTGAATGGAGGTGCGCTGGCCCTGGTGCCAAAAGGTACCTTCGACGGGGTTCTTGGGAGTGTCCCAAAAACCATCATGAATTCCCTCAAAGCTGAAGCCTCGATTCGAGAAATGCTCACGCAGCGCAATGTCAGTTACGCTGATCTCGAGCGCGTGGCCATTCTCACAGGTGCCCCTTTACTCGATCTCAGTGGCCCCAAAATTCCAAAAAAGCGGTGGTCCATTCATCCCTCCGGTTACCTGGTCCGCTACTTTCCCGAACGGGTGAGCCGCACTCGGGTTCAGGTGTGGGTCCCGCGCCACGTCACAACGAAACTCGACCATCTGGGACGGATCGTGAGTCTGCATGATAATTGGGGCAACCTGCTTTCCTTTGACTACGAGGACCGAGATGACCTCCCTTGCCCCCTGCCGAGTTCAGACTTGCAGCTTGCTGCGCTGAATCGTCTTCGCTGGAGCCGGTTTGACGGATCGGGTCGGGTAACCGAAACGCTGATCTTTCGTGGAGACTCCGGCTGGACCTGGTACCGATCAACACGGGCAGGAGTCGATTCTGCAGGAATCAATGCTGTCAAAGCGGAGTCAAGATTGTGGAAAGATCGATACCAGTACGCCATCAAGCGAGACAGAGAGTTGGAGAGGTTCTCAGCTGGATTACCGCAAGAGTGTCGATACCTCTCTTCCGTTACGCCGGTGCTCTCGAATATTGTGCACCTACGCAACACGCTGAGGTCGGCAGTGAATCGAAACGATCCAGTGGCTCACGCTTCCCTGGCACTGCTTTCTGAAGGTGTTGGAGCCGAGTTGAGACAGCAGATGTCGGGGAGTGCAGGAACTCCCCTCGCGAGGTTTACGGAATTTGACCCGGCATCCGGTGTGGCCGTCCCTGCGAGTACGGGCCGACAGCGCTTAGGCCTTTCGGCAAGGCTG
>JAUVSF010000185.1 GCA_030597245.1 Acidobacteriota bacterium | reverse complement strand
CTGGGGCAGATTGCGGAACTGGAAGACAACCGCTTGTTGGCGGTGGATCATTATCGAGCCGCCATCGAAGCGGTTGAATCGGTGGCCGGCGGCATCAGAATCGACCTCTACAAGGCTTCCTTTCTTGAAGACAAGACTCAAATCTATGACCGGTTGATCAGTTTATTGGGTCCCACGCAATCGGAAGAAGCGTTCTTCTACGCTGAAAGGCGTCGTGCACAGGCGTATCTCGACTCCATCCGAACCAGGGGACTTCAGTTTAAGACGCCTGACACGAGCTTGGTGAACGCGAAGAGGAGGGCCGAGAGGCGGTTGATCGCCACACAGATTGCGCTGCGAAACGAGTTAGTGAAGCCTCCCAGCGAACGAGAATCCGCGCTTGTTTCCCGACTGCAGAATCAGCTTCTGGAGGTTCGGGGGGCGCACTCGGAGGTTCTCAGAAAAGTTCAGCTCCAGCGAACTTCCGATGCCTATCGAGAGGGCTGGGTTGCACCTTTACGAGTCGAAGCCGTTCAATCACGAGTATTACAAGAAGGACAGGCACTGGTGCAGTACGTAGTGACCAAAGATAAGGTCATCGCCTTTGTCATCGACTCAAAAAGAACGAGGTTCTTCATTCTTCCAGCGGATCGAAAGCTTCTCTCGGAGAGTATCAAAAGTTTGCTCGCACCCTTCAGGGCTCTGAAGGAAGGGACAGTGGATCTCCTTCATCTTGACTTTGATGTGGAGCTGTCTCACGATATCTACCAGAGGATCTTTGAGCCCTTAGAACCTGCGTTGGCCGGCAACACCAACATCATCATTGTCCCGGATGATGCTTTGCACTATCTACCTTTTGAAAGTTTGGCGCGTTCGGCTGCTCTGGGTCCCCTGGACCGGAGGATCCGTTACCGTGAGTACGAGTCCGTCGATTGGCTGGTGAGACGATACTCAATCGCGTATGCAGTCTCTGCGACTTCTCTTGATCCCGATCTTGCAGGCCGGTCCGAGCCGCAGGAGAAGTTGGTTGCATTTGCTGAGCCGTTGCTGGGTGATCGAACTGATTTCAAGAAAGGAGCATCTCTACGGGGTGCGTTTGGGACGGCCTCAATGATCGGGGCATTGAAGCCGATACCGGAGGCGGGCAGAGAAGTCTCCTCCATTGGCACGATAATGTCTGGTACGACAAGAACGATCACGCTCGAAGGTGCCCGAGCCAGTGAGAAAGCCTTCTTTGAGCATGCGCCGGACGCCAAGTATCTGCATTTTGCTGTCCATTCATTTGTGGATGACGAGGTCCCCGATTACTCCACTCTGGTTCTGTCAGCCGGCGACGAATCCGATGGTTTCTTGCAGGGGTTTGAGATTCTCCAGGCCCGGTTGAGGTCTCGGCTGGTCACTCTGAGTGCGTGCGAAACCGCACTGGGCCGGCTTTATCGCGGAGAAGGATTGGTTGGTCTGAAGAGGGCCTTTCTGGTTGCCGGGGCCCGATCCATGCTCGTGTCTCTTTGGAGTATTGAGGATTCTAGCGCCGACTTTATGGAGATGTTCTATGAACAGCTAAGTGAAGGAGTTGGCCTGAATCAGGCGCTTCGGGAAACGAAGCTGGAATATCTCAAGAAGAACAGACCTCTCGGCTCGACGAGGTCCTTATCACTGAGCCATCCCTTCTTCTGGGCACCATTTACGCTTACGGTCACTTCCGGATACTAGCTGTGGCGAGACATGAGGATTCTCCATTTGTGTTATGAGGCAGTGGGCGGAGGTCGAGGAATTAATATCATAGGCTGATTCATCTTCAGCAAGGGGGTGGAATTAATTACGGGAGGGTGGGACATTGTAGCGCTGAGCATCTGATCGTTGGACTATCCTACATGCGCCTTCGCATCGAGGGGATGGAGAAGGAGTGGGAGAAGCCAGGGCAATCCCGAGTCCTCACTGAGTGACTCCTTGGTGACGTGCTCTGTACGGCTTGGTACGGGTTGGTACGGAGTTAACTCCTGTAACGCCTTTATTTTCGCCACAACTGTCGCACCCGATAAGCATGAGGTCGGTGGTTCAGGGTCTTTCTGTCTGTCTGAGGCGGTGGAGGTGGATTAACCTACCTTGTTCTTTCCACCCATCAAATCATCCACTTCCTTGAAGCTCTCAGGTTCCTCTTCAACACGGTCCATAGCGACTTCACAAGGGTGATCGGACTGATGAGGCATCCGGGTTACGTGGAACCGGGGACGCTGTCAGCGGTTCAACTTCATTACAGCCGGGGGGAGAGTTCGCTGCCGCCATCGAACCCGTTTGTCTGTTGGAGAATGGGAGCAGACCAAGTCGGCGCCGAAGGATCTACCAGGCTCAGTTGTGGAAACAGGCGGAAGGGGAAGGCTAGTAGGGAGTCCCCGGCACTGGACTTCGGTGGATCAGTTCCTGAATGGCAGAGATCAGAATCGTTAGCCCTGGATGACAAGTCGATCCGGGAATCGCATGGCTGTTAGGATTCCCTGGGAGATAGTGTCAATACAGACTGCCCTGGAGTTAGTGACCCTTGGCTGTGGTGTCCCGTCGGAGTCCACAACGAAGTCGTTCCGATGCCCGTAGACCACGAGATCGTTCCCTGTATAGTCCTGGGGGAATGAGTCCACTCCCCAGAGTAGAGCCTCGCGAGTCTGCTTCTCAACCGGTCCCTTCTCAGGATCAAGTCCACCGTGCACGCAGATGACGTCGTGCCGGCGGTGGTAGAGCTTCAGGTTGAGAAAGAAGTCCAAATGACCCTCAGGCATCGCGTCAAAGAAGAGTTGGTACGGTATCTCGACCTTCTCTGTGAAGAGCTTGAGTCCTGCCCGTTCCAGTTCGCTTCGAATGAGATCATCGGCCCTGGTGGAGTAACTGGATATCGTCTCTGCTTCCATCCCCACTAACCAGGAGTGTTTCGTGGGGTCATGGAAAGAACGAAGCATCCAGTCCTCGTGGTTGCCCATGAGACACGTTACCTGGAACTCCGCCTGGTCTCGGAAGTCGAGTATCCTGTCGACGCAGGCACGGCTATCGGGTCCCCGGTCGATGTAGTCACCGAGGAAGACCACCTCTTCGGGGGAAGCAGACTCGATCTTCGACAGGAGATCATCCAGGGCAGGCAGGTTGCCATGAATATCACCGATGACGATTAGAGACATCGCCCCCGATCTTAACCTTCCTTGTTGCCACCGCAACAGTCCTTGAAAGAGTCATGCACCTTCGTTAACCTGGGTATTGAATATATCGAAGGGCCGCGTAGAGGGCACTGAGCCGCCAAGTCTATGGCGGGCAGTTTTTCAACCGGTTTTTTTGACCGATGTCGTCCTCCCGTTTTTCTCCCATTTTGGCTCTAAAAAGGTGCTAATTCATGGTAATTCCTGGTAATTTTCGATCTGCGAGTCCTGGCTGTAAGTCTTTTAATAAGTTAAGTTATGGTAATGTCTGGTAGCCTTTTGGGAGGCAACTGCAAAACCTTTATTCAGCGGTTCGAATCCGCTCGCCGCCTCCAAACCCCCATTTAGCCCGGGTAAATGCAACCACACCAAGGTCACCAAGGAAGAATGGCGGTGTTTCTGTGAGTGCTTTAGGGATGCCTCTATACCCTTAACTACTCAATTCTTACTGGCTCTGTTTGCGAGTCGCGAGTTGCGTGGAAATGGTCACTTGGCACCCAGCCTGAATAAAAGGCCCGACGTGGATGTATTGAAGGATCCCACCAAACAAATGTATGGTAAAGGCATACGCAGTGATGGCCAGAAAAAAGCCTAAGAAGGGCAAAACTCGAAAAAAAGAAACTCAGGGGTAGGGAGCGCCGCCTTGCCCTGGCGCCAAACTGGGTGAGTGTCCATCGCGGCAAGCCGTCAAACATGCTCAGAAAGTATCGCAAGGAATTCCATGTCGATCGGGAGTGCGCCATCAGTGAACTGACAGCACTTGGCATAAGATTTGACGATGAGTACTTGTCAAGGCTGAGACGGACTGTTCACGGGCAGTTCGCCGACGAGAAGAAGCACTCGCCCATTTGCCGTGAAGACTTTGACCTGTACCATGGGATCGAACCTGAGTCCGACGATTTCTTCGCCTATATTGCGGGCTACACATCCGGTGGGGCCCCTTTCGGGATCACTTGGGAGGAAATGGAAGAATTGGAGAGACGGGAAGAGGATGCGAATCGGGGGATGAACTCCTCATACGCAGCCCAGAAAGGTAAGGGGATGGGCGCGGTAGCGGAAGAGATGGACTATGACACCGACAAGGTGGATGAAGCCACGCTGGCGCTAATGGCCCTGGTTGTGTGGCAGCGCGAAGAAAGCTACGGGGCTCGGGTCTGGAAGGGTTTTGATTGGGACACCCTGGATCGTCTTCACGAAAAGGGACTTATCAGCAATCCCAAAGGCAAAGCTAAATCGGTTGTATTGACGGAAGAAGCGTACCAGAAATCCCAAGAGCTTTTTCGAGTCCTTTTTCAAAAGTGAAACGGCGATCGTTCATGGTCCCGGACTTAAGGGCGTGTTGCCCAAAAGGGCACTCGCTCCAAATCCGAAGTTCGAAGCTCGAAATCCGAAACAAATCTTAACCTCGAATACCTAATGATTCAGGAATTCACCACCAAGAGCACCAAGAAAATGTCCGCCCGAGAACAGGACAGTCTCATCGGCATCCGCCTTCGCTCTTCGAGCTACGACGTGACAGGTCCGGCTTCGCTCTTCGAGCTACGGCGTGACAGGTCCGCCTTCGCTCTCCGAGCTATGGAGGACAGGTCCGGCATCCGGCCGATCTGTTTCATCCAGCTCTTATTGTTTCGGGCTCAGTGTGGAAGGGGTTGATAATCTTGACCCTACCGATGGTCTGGTTTTCCTGAAGGTCTTCCGACAAGAGGTAGCTGCATTTGGCCGTTTGTGCGGCTGAAACGATCAGAGCGTCCCACCAGGAGATACGGTACTGATCCTGGATTCGCCACGCACCCTCAATAACCCTGGCATCCAGCGCAATTGGGTGCCATGCAAGAAGGAATCGCACCTCTTCGCGTGCACTCGGACGGTCCATGCCCGGTTGGAGCTTCTGTGTGACTGTCACATAGAACTCGTTGAGGACCTGGTAGCTCAATCGGCCGCACCTTTCACTCCACAGCAGGGTCATCCAAGCCAGGGCCTGCTCTTGCTTCTGAGGTTCTGACGCATCCCGGCTGTAGACCAAAACATTTGTGTCAACGAAGACTGTGCCGGTCATGGAGTTCTTCACGATCAGGGTAAGTCTGCCCTTTCTTCTTTAGCTCCCGAGGGGATTGGGCGAGGTAAGCACGCATGGACGTCTCGTAAGCGTTGTCATCAAGCATCTTGTCACGGAGCATTTCACCGACCAGGCGGGAAACACTGGTATCTTCCTCGGCTGCCCGAATCCGAGCCCAGCGAGCGACCTTTTCATCGAGCGTGATAGTAACATTCTTCATTACACTGGAAAAGTGTAACACGAAGTTCGTGTAAGACACAGGAGAGAACGGTGCTCTGCTTGCACCGTTAGCCCCCCCTTGAAAGCCGAACCCGCCCCACGTATCCTTAGAAGAGCCTGGCATTAATGGACTCGGAGGTTTTCACAATGACAATGGATGAGTTCATCCAATCGGTGAAGAATGAGGAGGAACCTGCTACCTCATTACCCGAGGCCCTCAAGGCTCTCTGGTGGGCTAAGAAGGGTGACTGGGACAAGGCTCATCACATTTCCCAGGCTGTTTACAGTACCACTGGATCCTGGGTCCATGCCTACCTGCATCGTGTTGAAGGTGATCTCGCGAATGCGCGTTTCTGGTATCGCAGAGCAGAGAAACGTGAGTGTTCCTCTGAACTTGACGCGGAATGGAAAGAGATCTCCGAGTACCTCCTGTCGCAGGAATAAGCTGCATTGTTCGAACGACAACTGGGGGATTCACCACCAAATCACAAAATCACTAAGATTTCTTTGTGCTTTAGTGACTTTGTGGTTAGCATCCACAAGCGGCAACAGGCCCCATTCTTAAAACACAAGAACCAATTCCCAAATCCCGAGAACCATTGCCGTATCGGCATCGTCTAAAGAAACAGCGATGAATTGGGGAGTCCGGGGGCTAATAATACAGTTCTTCCTGGCCGGCCTCGCAATGGCTGACCGTCCGCCTCAAGTCTTTTTCGTCGGCAACCAGACTTTCGACACGAACCAGTTGGCAGGGTATCTCGAGGAGAAAGGGGTCCCGCCGGCGTCACTATCCGAGTGGAAAAGTAGCCAACGGAAAAGGACAAGCCGACTAATCCGAACCTACTATCGAGACCGGGGGTTTCCTTTTGTCCGTGTTGACGTCGAGGAGTCGCAAGAAGGTTTCACGTTTGCGGTCAGTGAAGGGCCGAGAGCACGACTTCGGCGAGTGCGGTTCACCGGCAATTCGGCATTTCCCGAAAGCGAATTAGAGAGCTATTTTGGTGTCGGAGCGTGGTTCAGTGAGGGTGGAAACATCGAAGCTCTTGCGCAACTGAAAGCGGCTTACCTGAACCGGGGTTTCGCCAGTGTTTCGCTACGCGAAGAGGATCTCTCCATACAGGAGTACAAGAACTCCACTCTCTTGGGATTGCCGTTCTTCGAGAGGTCAAAGAGCGGCGTTTTTCTGGAAATCGCTGTATCCGAAGGGCCCGAGTACCGGATTGGTAGAGTGCGTTGCCCTCTAGAATTGAGCACGGGGGAGTTGACTCTCCCGAAACAGGGTGATCTTTACAGAGAGCAGGATCTGGTCACTTTGCGAAACGGGATCGGTACTTACTACAGTGAACATGGTTTCCTCGTTAAGTCGATCAAGATCCTCAGGAGCTTTCGGAACGACGCTGCCCGGGCGGATCTGACAGTTCTAACACAGACGTATCCTGAGTTGCTGATTCGCAGAATTGAGTTCTCCGGGAATGGAAACTTTCCGGATCTTTTCTATCGCAGGGAACTCGAGATCGAGGAAGGCCGCTTTCTCGAACCGATCGCGCTGGAAAAGAGCCTGCGGAAGCTTGCTTCAACCGGCACGCTGACGTCGATCACACCAGATGATGTTGAGTTGGATATTGATGAAGATCTGCAGGAAGTTAGTATTCTGCTAAACCTCCACGAGAAGAACCGGCGCCGAGTGGAGTACAGCTTCGATCCACGTGGTACTTATGGCTTGACAGGGAGTGTGTTTGTCTCGGTTTTAAATCTGCTCCGGCTGGGGGAAACACTTGGCCTTGAGGTCAACTACGGTGATCAAACCACCGGCTTCGCACTGGGTTTAGCCTCTCGATATTTAATCGGAACGGATCTTCCGGTTTCTTTGCTACTTGGATTCTTCAAAAGACACACCGGGTTCAGTATTCCTGGTCTGGACGACGAGATCCGTGCTCTGCTCGGGGTGGAGCGGCGTGGTTTCACGGGACTTCTCGCTTATAGGCTAGCAGGTGGTGACAAGGTAGGTTCGAGTCTGACCATCGAAGATGTGACTCAACTGGGAACGACTTCTCGTCACTTTGCATTTGAACCTTTCTGGGACATCGCGGGAGGAGAGACGGGTGACTCGATCAGGATCTCCAACCGTTTCTCCTTCCATCCTGGGGAAGAACTGGCTTGGAACTACCGTCCTTCGGTCGAAGCCTCAACCGGACTTTTCAGGTCCGAGAAAGGGGATCGCAGGCTGGTGCTACGTGGAAGAATTGCGCGCGGTCTGTTTTTCGGCTCGCAACCTCAGTTTACCGACCGGCTGTTCTTTCGCGGGCGGGAGCTCCGGGGATACCGGCAGGGAACAGTGGGTGCGTGGGGACTGTGGGGTGGCGAGGGCATTCCATTTGGGAGCGATGCTCTCATTGCCTGTTCGATTGAGTACCCTTACTCAGTGACAAGCTACCTGAAGACTGTCCCCTATTTTGACCTTGGATGGTCGGGGACATCCCGGATGCCTGTCGAGTATGACGTCATCGAAGCAACCAACCGACTGGTGAGGGTATCTACCGGAATCGAATGGAAGCTCAAACCGGTCGAAAACTTGCCCCAAGTCGGCCTGGGCCTGGACTGGAACCCACTTCGACTCGACCGCCGGGTTGGTCCCGACAACGGCATCGCTGCACTGCAAGACCCCGGCTTCAGGATTCGATTCACCCTGGATCCGTGAGGGGATCGGTGATCGGTGATCGGGGTGAAAGGACTTGAGACCTGGGGCTTGGGGTTTACCACCAACACCAAGAACACCAAGGAAATCAGTGGTTTATTCGCTTGACAGCCCACTTGGGAACGGCAGGAGAATTCTTACAAGACCCAAGACCCCAACTAGCACTTTGTTCCAGCATCACCTAATATCTCCGCAGTTGTGGAAAGGTGCGTCGATCGTGCTCGGAGTGGGAGGCAGGAGCTGAAGTGAAGTGAAGCCCTATGTTCTGGTCATCAGTGCCGTAGCTGCCCTGGGTGGATTCCTGTTTGGCTTTGACACCGCTGTCATTTCGGGTGTGAATCCAT